>CADCQU010000001.1 GCA_902803635.1 uncultured Lachnospiraceae bacterium
CGTGGCAGCCGACAAGCTCCCCGTGGCAGCCGACAAGCTCCCCGTGGCAGCCGACAAGCTCCCCGTGGCAGCCGACAAGCTCCCCGTATCAGCCGACGAGCTCTCCGGGGCAGCCGACCGAGACCCCGCAGCCGGTGAATCCGGATGACGGGCGAGGCCCGGATCTCGACTGGAAATACGCGGTCGCTAGACTGGACGCCTTCTCGGAGGCGTATAACGAGGACAGCGACGGCCACGATTATGCCGGGCAGTGTCTGGGCTCGGTGGACCGGCCCTACCGCTTCCTTGTGACAAATGGCACGGTGATTACGTCCGGCTTTATGGAGAAGATGCGGGACATGGCCTGCGGTTGCTCCCTTTTCATGCTTCTGGAGATTCGCACGGGTAACCGCGCCTCCGGGGACGTCCTCATGAGCTGGCTTCTTGACGCGAAGTACATTTCCCACCATTTGCTGGGCTGGGAAGCGCGGGTGGTCTATGACACGATGCCCCGTATCGCCGTGACGAAGCCGACGCTCTCGCCGACCCCGAGCGCCTCGCCCTCGCCGGTTGCGACCAACACGCCGGTTCCGCTTCCGACGCCGACGCCGTGGCCGATCATCCTTCCGACTGCGACGCCGTGGCCGATCATCCTTCCGACTGCAACGCCAAAGCCCACGGCCACGCCGAAGGGTACGGCGACGCCGCGGCCGACCGTAACGCGAAAGCCGACCCGGACGCCGACGAAGAGCCCGGGCGCTGCGACACCGACGGCCGCCCCGACGGCCGTTCCGACGCCGACAAATACGCCGACGCCAATCCCGACAAATACGCCGACACCGATTCCGACGCCGACGGATGTTCCAACCCCGATTCCGACGCCAACGGAGGTTCCGACCCCGATTCCGACACCCACGGACGAGCCGATGAACCCATTTGACGAATCCCAGGTGGAGGAGACGCCGACGGAGGAGCCGGCCGGGGAGGAGAGCTATGCCTATCTTGGCACGGCCATCCTCACGGGCAGGATCCTCAGGCTGGACACCAAAGACGCTACCGGCGGGGCCTTGCTCGAGGCGATGGACTTCGAGGAGGAGATCTATGAAGTGGCAGGTTATTCGGGACTTATCCGCAGCGATGCGGAATATACGGCCTCCGAACTCAAGGAAGCCCGCGAGGCGGAGGAGGAGAACCTGAAAAACCTGGAGCTTGACTTAAAGGAGGCAAAAATCCGCGTCGAGCGCGCCCAGCGGGCCGTCGACGAGGGCGTCGTCAAGGCCAAGTTCAGCGGCGTTATCCGATCGCTGGAGCAGGATAAGGAGACGGGAACCATGCTGACGCTCGTTCCGTCCAGCGGCCTCTACATCGAGACGATGATCCCGGAGGACATGCTTGACAAGGTTGCCGAGGGGACGACCGTCTACGTCGATGGCTTTGAAGGACGGGTCCGCGACATTTCCCTCTTTGCGACCCAGCAGAGCCCCTATTACTGGGGCGGGACCGACCGGCAGCTCGTCAACTACTACCCGGTGACCGTCGAGGTCAGCGACGAGGAGGCGAACTTCCAGAGCGGCGACTATGTCACGGTTTCCTTCACAAATACCGGCGGCGACGGAAGCGACACCATGACCCTTCAGAAGGGCTTCGTCCGCGAGGACAACGGCGGAAGCTACGTATTTGCCCGCGGGACGGATGACAAATTGGAGAAGCGCTACATTTCCGTGAAGACGACGGATCCCTACAGCTACGAGATTCTGGGCGGACTTCTGGAAAGCGACTGGATTGCATTTGCCTATAGCCGGGATGCCAAGGTGGGCGCGCCGGCCATCGAGGGCACCGTGCAGGAACTTTACGGGTAAGGAGGCGGTATTGTGTTAGAGAATATCCGGTTGGCCTTTCGAGGCATCTGGTCCCACAAGCTGCGCTCGTTTCTGACCATGCTGGGCGTCATCATCGGCATCGCCTCCATCATCGCCATCGTCTCCACGATTGCGGGGAGCCGCCGGGCGCTTCTGGAGAGCATGATCGGGGCGGGCAACAACGCGGTGACCATCTCCTTGAAGCAGGGCGACTACGAGGTGGATCAGTTCTACACGAAGATTACCAATTACCCGCCCATTTCCGACGAGATTCGCGAGGAGATCCGTTCCCTGGCAAATGTCGAGGACGCGACATTTTTCCTCGTCCGCCGGGGCGATTACAACAGCACGATCTTTACAAATGAAGGCACAAGCCTCTCCTTTGCCAGCATTTACGGCGTGGACGACCATTACCTCCACACCCTGGGCTGCCGCGTGAGTTCCGGCCGGGATTTCGTTCCGGACGATTTCAAGAACTTCCGCAAGGTCATCATGCTGGACACTACCGCGGCGCGCTCCCTCTTTCCGGAGGGGGAGGCCGTCGGGAAGACCGTGGAGATTGGAAGCGAGGTCTTCAACGTCGTGGGCGTTTTCCGGAAGGAGGACGATTTCGTGCCCACCTACGACAGCATGTCGGAGTACCTTATGAGTGAGACCTCCGATGCTGGCTCGGTGCTCATGCCGAATACCTGCTGGCCGATCCTCTATCATTTTGATGAGATTGAGCAGTGCGTGGTCCGCGCGGACAAGACGGATAACATGACGAAGGTCGGGAACGACGCCCTGAGCGTTCTCAAGTCCACCAAGCTTGTTTCGGCAAATGCCGATGCCAGCACCGAGGACAGCGCGGATTACCAGGTGGACGACGTTCTCACGAAGGCGCGGAACAAGGCGGCCCTCAACGATTCGATGAATATTCTTCTGCTTTGCGTCGCGGGCATCGCGCTCCTCGTCGGCGGCATCGGCGTTATGAACATTATGCTGGTGTCCGTGACGGAGCGGACCTCGGAAATCGGCCTTAAGAAGGCCGTCGGCGCGCGCCGCGGGCAGATCCTGGGGCAGTTCCTCACGGAGTCGGCGGTGCTGACGAGCCTCGGTGGAATCCTCGGGGTGATTGCGGGGCTGATCTTCTCGCACGTCCTCTCGGCGATGACCGGGACGCCGGTGGCAATCTCCATTCCGGCCATCCTGTTTGCGGTCATCTTCTCGATGGTCATCGGCATCCTTTTCGGGCTTCTGCCCTCGCTGAAGGCCGCGAACCTCGACCCGATCGAGGCGCTGAGGAGAGAATAAAAGTATCATCAACATCAATACAACGAAAAAGAACGTACCTTGCGGTACGTTCTTTTTCTAAGATTGCTTCTGCGGCTTATGCTTCGTAGCTGGTAAGGGCCTTGCGGGCCTGCTCCAGCTCGTCGCCGTCCGCGTGGATGATGAGCTCGATCGGCTTGGAAAGGTCCAGGCTGAAGATGCCCATGATGGACTTGGCATCGATGACATAGCGGCCGGACACAAGGTCGAAGTCGCAGTCAAAGCGGTTGATGTCATTGACGAATGTCTTGACCTTCTCGATGGAGTTGAGGGAGACGCTGATCTTCTGCATGAGGTTACCTCCTTTTAAATGTGGGGGTTGCGGGAATCAAGAACACGTTGCGCTGCTGCTTAGTTTCTTTTGGCTTTTTCCGGCCCTTCGTCCGCGACGTGGGCAAGGATGCCTCCTGTCACGGAAGACGTCCATTGCAACATGGAGGAAATCCGCCTCGTCACGGAGGAAGCGGCCGACAAGGAAGCCGCAGAAGCTTACTATCTATATTCTATCTTGAAATCGTCTGAACGTCAAGTGGAGAAGAAAAATGAAGGGAAAAGTTGCTTTTCACAGCCTTGGCTGTAGGGTAAATATCTACGAAACCGGTGTCATGGGGACTGCCATGAAAAATGCCGGCTACGAGGAGGTTCCGTTCGCACCGGGGGCGGATATCTACGTGATCAACACCTGCACGGTGACAAATGTCGCCGACCGCAAGAGTCGGCAAATGCTCCACCGGGCGAAGGAGATGAACCCGCAGGCGGTGGTGGTGGCCGTGGGCTGCTACGTCGAGGATGCCGGGGAGGCCCTTCTGGCGGACCCGGCCGTGGATGTCGTCGTCGGAAATGCCGACAAGGCGCGACTGCCGGAGATTCTGGAGACGTACTTTCAGGAAATCGAGCTTCGGGAGAGCGGCCTAAGTACCGTACGGTTTCCGGAAAATGCGCCGGAGCCGGAGCGGAAATGGCAGAGGGAAGATAGTCTTTGTGAGGTATCGTTCCCGGAAAATGCGCCGGAGCCGGAGAGAAGCGGGAAGCAGGAGAGCAAGGCGGAAGGTTTTCCGGAGAAGCCGTCCGTGGAAGGCCACCGCGCATTTGTCGGGAGCTCGGTGCGGATCAATGCCGTGCAGGAATACGAGGAGACCCCATTCTATGCAGACGGGGAGCATACGCGGGCATTTGTCAAGATCCAGGATGGGTGCAACCAGTTCTGCACGTACTGCATGATCCCGTATGTGCGCGGGCGGGTGCGGAGCCGGAGGATGGAGGACATCGTCGCGGAGGTGGAGAGGCTCTCGGCCCTCGGCTTTCGGGAGGTGGTCCTGACGGGCATCCATGTCAGCTCCTACGGCCTTGATTTCGACGCGCCGGGCCGGAACCTGCAGACCCCGCCGGCGAGGGAGGCAAAGACAAATGTCCGGCTCCTTGCGGTGCTGCGGGCTGTCTCGGAGGTTCCGGGTATTTGCCGAATCCGTATGGGGTCGCTGGAGCCGGGAATCGTGACGGAGGAATTTGCCGCGGAGCTGGCGAAGCTCCCGCAGTTTTGCCCTTCCTTCCACCTCTCGCTCCAGAGCGGCTGTGACGCGACGCTGGCACGGATGCGGAGAAAGTATACGACGGAGGATTATATGCGCATTTGCGGAATCCTGCGGCGGCAGTTTGCGGATGCCGCGATTACCACGGACATCATTGCGGGCTTCCCGGGCGAGACGGAGGAGGAATTCGCCGCGACGCTGGAATTTGTCGCCAACGTGCATTTTGCGCGGACGCACATTTTCAAATATTCGATCCGGCGGGGGACGATCGCGGCGCGGATGCCCGGGCAGGTGCCCGAGAAGGTGAAGACGGAGCGGGCGAAGAGGCTCTCCGAGATTGACGCCGCCGAGCGGTCGGCTTTCGCAAGGCGTTTCCTCGGGCGGGAGCTGGAGGTGCTCTTGGAGGAGTACCACGAGGATGGCGGGTACTTTAGTGGATACACGCGCTCGTACGTGCCCGTCCGCGTCTACGGTTGCCCGGGCAGGCCCGGCGACATCCAGATCTTCGTTTTTACGGAGGAGAAGGAAGGGGAACTGCGGAATCTGCCGGAAGAATAGAAAAAATTATTCCATAGGTTGATTCTTTGGGGATTTCCGTGTACAATGGGGGATAGTAGGTAGTATAGGAAGTATGGTAGGGAACTATGCCCTTTAGGGCTTAAGGGAGATAATGAACATGGCAGACCTTGGGAATACAAGATATTTTCTACTTCGTCCAGGTCAGCAGCCGAATGTGCGCGACGTCCTGGACCTTGTCTATCAGGCACTGGAAGAGAAGGGCTATGACCCTGTGCGCCAAATCGTCGGGTACATCATGTCGGGAGACCCCACCTATATCACCAACCACGGCGGAGCGCGGAACATGATCGTGAAGGTTGAGCGCGACGAGCTGGTGGAGGAGCTTCTGGTTTCCTATATCGAGACGGCAAGGATGGCGAAGGAAGGCGGAGAGTGAGCTTTACATGAGGTTTTTGGGACTGGATTACGGAGAGAAGACCGTGGGGGTCGCGGCGACGGACGCGCTCGGGATCACGGTGCAGCCCTTGGAGACCATTTGGCGGGAGAAGGAGAACCACCTTCGGAAGACCTTCCGGAGGATTGAGGAACTCTGCGCGGAGCTGTCGGTGTCCGAGATCGTGCTCGGGCTGCCGCTCAACATGGACGGGAGCGAGGGGGAACGCGCGGAGAAGACGCGGGCTTTTGGAGAGGAACTCGAAAAACGCCTCGCCCTGCCCGTGCATTTGACGGATGAGAGGCTGACCACCGCGGAGGCGGAGGAGATTCTGGCCGAGGGCGGTGTTGGGGCAGCGGATCGGAAGTCCTATGTCGACAAGATTGCGGCCGCGCTAATTCTGGAGGACTACCTCCACGACAGGGAGGACCGCGCAAGGAAGGCGGCAGGCGGCACAGGATTGGGAGATGACAAATGAAGGCGGAAGCGATCCATTTTACGGATGAGAACGGAGAAGACAACGTATTTTATATTGAGGAAGAGACGCGGGTGAACGGGAAAAATTACCTTCTGGTGACGGATGCACCGGAGGGCGATGCGTCCTGCCTCATTTTAAAAGATATTTCCGCGGATACGGATGCGGAAGCAACCTACGTAATCGTCGAGGACGAGACGGAGCTTGCGGCCGTGCTCCCCATTTTCGCGGAGCTGCTGGAGGACGTGGATCTTTTGGGGTGAGGCTGAACCGTGTGTATGCAGGAACTCGCTACTTTGAAGGGGGAATTTTTGCGTACAGGAACGGAAGCGGTTCGGTCATTTGTCAACAGATTCGCACGGGATGGTGCCCGGAGACAAGATGCATAGGCAGCCATTTCCTGCTGGGATTTGAAGACGGAGGACAGGTTTAACCCCGCATGGAGAAAAAAAAAAATGGAGGAAAATTTGAAACTCAGGGAAAAAAGCATAGGGAAAGTCAAAATTATCCCTCTGGGCGGGCTAGAACAGATTGGGATGAATATTACTGCGGTCGAATATGAGGACAGCATTATCGTCATCGACTGCGGAATGTCCTTCCCGGAGGATGACATGCTGGGGATTGACATCGTGCTGCCCGATATATCATATCTGGAGGAGAATTACAGCAAGGTCAAG
>CADCQU010000002.1 GCA_902803635.1 uncultured Lachnospiraceae bacterium
AGCGACGCCATGCGCGGCGTCGAGGCCTTCGCCACGACGATAGGCACCCCCTGCTCCTTCGCCACGGCCACCGCCATGATGCTCGCGGCAAGGTTCCCGCCCATCGCGCCGACGACGATGTCCATGCTCTTTAAGCCCAGCGCCACCACCTCGTCCTCATTTGCCAGATTCGCGCAAACGGCGGACGTGCATTTGTCGGCAAATTCCTCGATGAGGTCCGGGTCGCTGTCGACAGCGAGCACGTCGGCCCCCATCAGGTACAAGTTCTCCGCCAGGCTGCGCCCGTATTTGCCAAGTCCCAAAACCGCTACTGATTTACTCATTGTAAATTCTCCCTTTCTTCTGTCACCCCACATAGAACTTCCCATCAGCGTGGCGTAATTTGTTTTCCTTCGGTTCCCTTTTCACGAAGAAAATGGCCATGGAGATTGGCCCGATCCGGCCGAGATACATGGAGACGATGATAATAATCCTTCCGCCAATGTCCAGGGCCGGCGTCAGCCCCCGCGAAAGCCCGACCGTCGCGAGCGCACTCACCACCTCGTACATGGCGTCCGTGAGCGGGATCCCGCCCCGCGAAAGCAGGAGAATCGTCATCAAAAAGACCGCTCCCAGACTGACGAAGGCCACCGCCGCCGCCTTGCGCATGAGTTCCTCGGGCACCCGCCGGTGGAAGACCACGCTCTCCTTCTTCTGCTTCATATAGGAGAGCACGTTCATAAAGACCAGGAAGGCCGTCACGGTCTTGATGCCGCCGGCCGTTCCCACGGGAGACCCGCCGATGAACATCAGGAGGTAGCCCACGAGGCAGGAAATATCCGTAAGCTTTTCCTGCGGGATGGAGGCAAAGCCGGCCGTACGGAAGGTTACCGACTGGAACAGGCTGTTGCGGAGCTTTCCGAAAATGTCCATGTTGCCGATGGTCGCGGGGTTGCCGTACTCCGCCGCAAAGATGCAAATGGTTCCGCCCAGGATGAATACAAGGGTCAGGGAAAGCACCAGCCTGCTGTGCACCGGCAAATGCTGATAGATTCGGTATGGAGAAAAATGGAGCCGGATGCCCTCGCGGATCCCATCGACGATGTCAAACCACACGATAAAGCCCAGTCCGCCGAGGACGATGAGGGCGATGGTCACGTACATCAGAAGCCGCGAATTCCGGAATTCAATCATGCTGCTCGGTCCAAGAACGTCCATCCCCGCGTTACAGAAGGCGGAGACGGCCTGGAAAATGGAACTCCAGAGTCCCCTCAGGAAGCCATATCGCGGGATGAACTTAATCGCATACAAGAGGGCGCCAATTCCCTCCACGAGGAACACCCCTTTGAAAATGCGCCGAAGGAAGGTCAGAAGGCCCCTCCGCTTATCGATGTTCAGGGAATCCCCTAAAAGCTTCCGGTCCCCGAGAGAAAATTTCTTTTTCCCGAGTACGAGGATCATGGAGGCTACCGCGATGACCCCGAGGCCGCCAACCTGGATGAGGAGCAGGATGACGACCTGCCCGAAAGCGCTCCAGTGCGAGAAGGTGTCCACCACCACGAGCCCCGTCACGCAGACGGAGGTGGTCGCCGTAAAGAGGGCCGTGAGAAGGCCGGTTTCCTCCCCCGGCGCGGTCGCAAAGGGGAGCCAGAGAAGGAGCGTCCCCACCGCGATGGCTCCAAGGAAGCTCAGCGGAATCACCAGCCCCGGCGGAACGCGGAAGATTCCCCCCAGGAATCTATTTTTCTCTTTTTTCTCCTTTTGAAAGCCATCCTGCATCCCATCTCTCCTGCTAATTTTTAATTTTATTTTATTTCATAATATATATTTTACATTTATTTACTTTTTCACGCCTCATTTCCTATACTATACCACAATTTTCAGGGGAGTTGGGAAATCTTTTTCACCTAAAAAACCCAAAATGCTGACTTTGCAGCCGACCTTCGTCGCCCTTGGGAAGCTTCCTGTCAGCCAAACCTCCTCTAAAACAGGCTTTGCGGGTTAATTGTACAGGTGGAATTAATTGTAAAATTAAGCCCCCAGGAATCAGGGATGGATTCCGGGGGCTACTTATTCGATATCTTTGGTTCAAAAAAGCGGTTTCTTCCCTTCCTGGCTTTTTAGTACCTTGACCATGAAGCGGTTGGTGATCCTGGAGAACCAGAAGAGCATCATGGCGACAAGGAAGCAGAGCGGAATTAGCAGAAGCGTCCACCACATGAAGATGGAGTGCATATCGTAGAAGCCCGGGAAGAGGAGCATCCCGGCAATGAAGCACACGATGCAGGTGACGAGCACGAACCGCCGGTAGGCGTTGAGCGGCCAGCAGACGTCGGCGACGACCAGCATGGCGACCACGCCGCCGAGCATGAGGTTGAAGGTCGAGTAGATGTCGGTCGGCCAGCGGAAAATGGCGTTGAGCACCTGTACGATCATCATGGTGGAGACAAATGTCATTGCAGCGGGCAGGCAGACGGCCAGGATGTGCTTGAGGAAGCCCTCCGAGTGCACATTTTCCTGCTGCTCCAAGGTGAGCAGGAAGCTCGGCATGCCGATGCCGCAGACGTTGATGAGACCCATTTGCAGGGTCGTGAACGGGTACTTCGTCTGCAGGAGGATGAAGATCAGGCAGAGCACGCACGAGTAGATGGTCTTGGTGAGGTACAGGGAGCTGACGCGCTCGATGTTCGAGATGATCGTGCGGCCTTCCTTCACGATGTCCTTCATGGAGGAGAAGTCCGAATCCATGAGGACGATGTGCGCGGCCTGCTTGGCGGCTTCGGAGCCGGCGGCCATCGCGATGCCACAGTCCGCGTCCTTGATGGCGAGGACGTCGTTCACGCCGTCGCCCACCATCGCGACGGTGCGGCCGGACATTTGCCAGGCCTTGACAAATGCCTGCTTCTGTTCGGGTTTGACGCGTCCGAAAACAGAGTATTTCGTAATCTCGCGGGCGAGCTGCTGCGGGTTCTCCGGCAGGGTGGTCGCGTCGACGTAGTTTTCCGCGCCGCGCACGCCCGCGCGCATGGCGACGGTGGAGACGGTGACGGGATTGTCGCCGGAGAGCACCTTGACCTCCACGCCGGCGTCGGCGAAGTAGTTGAAGATTTCCTTCGCGTCCTCCTTGATGACGTCGGAGATGATGATGAGTGCCACCGGGGTGATCACGCCGTGGCTGTCATTTGCCGCGCTGATGCCGGAGGAGCGGCCGAGGAGAAGGACACGGTAGCCTTCCTCGGAGTACTTCTCGACGAGCGCGCGGAGCTTGGTGTGGCCGGGCATGAGGAATTCGGGGGCACCGATGCAGTAGTCGCCGCGGCCGGCGAAGCTCACCGCCCGGTATTTGCGGGCAGACGAGAAGGGGATGATCTCCCTGACCGGCCAGTCGTCGTAGGTGCCGAAGGCCCGGTTCATCGCCTCCTGCGTGGCATTTGTATCGTCAAATGCCCCGTTCACATGGCCGAGGATGGTGCGGATCTGCTCCGCAGTGTTGCTGCCAAATGGCAGGATTTTGTGAACCTTTAAATCGCCTGTCGTGATGGTGCCCGTTTTGTCGGTACAGAGGATGTTGGTGCGGGCCAGGGCCTCGATGGCCTCCATCTCCTGGACGAGGGCCTTCTTCTGCGCGAGGCGGCCGACGCCGATGATGAAGGAGACGGACGTCAGGAGGACGAGGCCTTCGGGAATCATGCCGATGATGCCGGAGACCGTCCGAACCACCGTGCCGGCGAAGTCGCCGCCATTTGCCGCGTACTGGCTTCTAAAGAGCAGGAGGCCGATGGGGATGATGGCGACGGAAACGACCTTGATGATGCGGCCGATGGTGACCTGCATTTCCGAGGAGGCGCGTTTCTTGGTCTGGGCCTTGCTGACGAGCTGGGTCGCGTAGCAGTCGTCGCCGACCTTGTCGACCTTCATTATGGCGGTGCCTGCGACGATGAAGCTTCCCGAGAGCACCTCGTCGCCGTCCTTCTTCTTCACGGGCTTGGACTCGCCGGTCAGCATGGACTCGTTGACCTCCAGGCCCCGGCAGGCAAATACGCGGCCGTCGGTGACGATCTGGTCGCCGGTGGAGAGGAAAATGACGTCGTCGAGAACGATTTTGTCGGTCGTGATGACGGTCTTCTCACCGTTCCGGAGCGCCGTGACGCGGGCGGCCGTGATGACGGAGAGCTTGCTGATGAGGGACTTGACCTTCAGCTCCTGGGCGATGCCGATGACGGAGTTGCAGACGATGACCCCCAGAAAGAGCATGTTCTTGTACTGGCCGGTCAGGAAGATGAGCACGCCGAGGATGATGTTCAGGATGTTGAAGTAGGTGACCGTATGGGCGAAGATAATCTGCCCGGTCGTGCGGACGCCCTTCTTCGCGGTGTAGTTAACCATCGCGGCTTTGGTCCGAAGCTCGACCTCCGCGTCGTTGAGTCCCTCCAGGGAGTCGTTGCGTTCGACGGTGGCGGGGTCGATGGTCGGCTGGGGCGTCTTCGGCTGGCCGAGACGAGCAAAAAAGTCAGATTTTTTGCGTTCCTTCTTTTCCTTCTGCTGCAGAAGGTCCATGACGCTCTCGGCGCGCTCGGCGGCCGCGATGTCCTCCTCGTCGGGCTGGTCGTCGAAGACGGTGTCTGCGTACTTTTTCAGGAGGTCCTTCTGCTTGCCGATGGTCTCGGAGAGCTCGGCCTTCTTTTTCGGAGGACGTTTTTTCTTCGAGGCATTTTTGCGTGTCTCGGCTCCGGCTGCCAGAGCTGCGGCGCCGGCGGCTTCGGCCAGGGCGGTCTCTGCGGAGGCCGCTGCGCCGGCCATACCGACCGCAGCTATGCCGATGGTTGCTTCGGACGTGCCGACACCTGCATAGGAGACGGCTTCCGATGCTCCTTCCATCGTTCCGGATTTATTTTTTCCATCCGATTTAGTCTGCCAGGACGACATGTCACCTGTATCGGTCAAATCGGACGTCGGAGCCGCTGTCTCCGGAAAGCTTTCGTTTCCTTCCGGGGAGGCGTCGTCAAATGCCGCTTCTTCTCTGGCAAATAGTTGCCGTCTGGATGATTTTTGCTCTTTTTTGCCTCGCTTTTTACGGGCTTTGGCGGCCGAAGTTCGCGCAACGGCGGCATCGGCCTGCTCGGCCTCGAAGAGGAGAAGCTCCAGCTCCGCGGAGCTCAGGGGCCTTTCGGGAGGAGTTTCTTCTATTATAGTAGGGGCGGTTTCTGCGGTAGGGGTCGCCTCTGTTGCATGAGCCACTTTCGAAGAGGAAGCCGGTTCCCATGAAGGAATCGTTTCCGCTGCGGGAGCCGCTTCCGGGGAAGGAGTCGATTCCCCTGCCGGTGTTGGGACAGCCTCAGGAGCCTTGCGCTCCAAAAGGGGGCTTCCTGTCGGGGAAGCCGCTTTTGGGGCAAGCGGAGAGTCCGCCGGGAAGCCGTCATCCTCCAGAGAGTCGTACGGCGGAGGAGCAATTTTCATAGAAAGCGGAATCGCTTTGAGGTAACTATCCGACTTGTAGCTGTCCGCCGCAGAAGCCTTTTTCGTAAAGCCGCCCGAGGGACCATTTGGCAGAGAGTAGGCGCCTTCAGGCAGCGGGGAGGTCTCCGGGAAGTCGTCCGCCGGAGTGTTGTTCGCCGTAAAGCCGCCCGAGGGACCATTTGCCAAAGCGTAGGTGCCTTCAGGCAGCGGGGAGGTCTCCGGGAAATCGTCCGCCACGAAATCGTTTTTCGCAAAGCCGTCCGAGGGGGCATTTGCCGAAGAGTAGGCGCCTTCAGGCAGCGGGGAGGTCTCCGG
>CADCQU010000003.1 GCA_902803635.1 uncultured Lachnospiraceae bacterium
ATTCACGAGCAAATGCTCATTGCACCCCGGACCGTGCAGGTTCCAGAACGCACGCAGGGTCATAAGTTCCGTATTATAGTAGTCTTCTTTTGTTTCTTTTCTAATAATTACCCGATTCGTAATCGTATTCAATTTTCAGTCTCCTTTTAAATTCCGCATGATCCGTTCGCTTTTTTACCTTGATAGTATGGAGACCGTTTATAACGGAAAACCGCCCAAAAAGGGTAAATCTCCATGCGCTGGCGTGCACCACCACGGGGTATTATTTCGTGTACGCGCATGTCGAAATCCCTGAACTTAATCGCCCTTCGGGCGATGTGGAATAATAGGGATAGGGTAGAGGGAGGCGATAGCCGAACCTCTACCCCTCTCGCGAGCCGCGTGCTGCCGAAGGCAGCAAAATTCCTTTCGCGGCTCTGTGAAACGTAAAAAAGACCGTGACAAATAAGCCACGGTCAAAAACCCATAATCATTTATCCCTATATGTATTAAAGGGCAGAAACCGAGGTCATCCTACTATTTGCAGTTACAATCTCATTTTTTACAACACGCATCATGATTCCCTCGCTTTCCTTTAGATTTTCAAAGCTATGATAAAAAATATCACAGGAAGACTATTAAGTCAATGCCTTTTCGATTTTTCTCAGTTTGTCGGAATCATTAAATTGGAAAGAGACAGAGAACCGTCCCCTGTCTCCTAAAGAACCGTTCCCTGTCTCCTAAATTTAGATTTTTATTCCCACTCAATCGTTCCCGAGGGCTTCGGGGTGAGGTCGAAGAGGACGCGGTTGACGCCAGGCACCTCGGTGGTGATGCGCTTCACCAAATGCTCCAGCAGTTCATACGGAATGCGCTCAACGCTCGCCTCGATGGCATCGCGGGTGTTGATCGCACGAATCACGACCGGCCACTCAAATGTCCGCTTCCCGTCGCGGATGCCGGTGGATTTGTAATCCGGCACGATCGTGAAATACTGCCACACCTTGCCGGCGAGACCATTTGCCGCAAATTCCTCGCGGAGGATGGCGTCAGACTCGCGGACGGCCGCAAGACGCTCGCGCGTAATCGCACCCGTGCAGCGGACGCCAAGGCCTGGGCCTGGGAACGGCTGACGGTCAACCATCGTGGAGGGAAGGCCGAGTGCACGGCCCACGACGCGGACCTCGTCCTTGTAGAGGAGCTTCACCGGCTCGACCAGCTCGAAATTGAGCTCCTCGGGCAGCCCGCCGACGTTGTGGTGAGCCTTGATGCCTTTCTCGCTCTCCAGGATGTCCGGATAGATCGTGCCCTGGCCAAGGAACTCGATGCCTTCAAGCTTCTTCGCCTCCTCGGCAAAGACCTTGATGAACTCCTCACCGATGATGTGGCGCTTGGTCTCCGGATCGTCCACGCCGGCCAGAAGGTCGAGGAAGCGGTCCGTCGCGTCGACGTAGATCAGGTTCGCGTGCATCTGGTTCTTGAAGACCTCGATGACCTGCTCCGGCTCGCCCTTGCGGAGGAGCCCATGGTTTACGTGTACGCATACAAGGTTATTTCCGATTGCACGAATCAAGAGTGCTGCAACCACCGACGAATCCACACCGCCGGAGAGCGCAAGAAGCACCTTCTTATCGCCCACCTGCTCCCGGATTTCCTTGACCTGCTCCTCAATAAATGCCTCCGCCAGCTCGGGCGTGGTAATGCGGATCATCTCCGCCGGCCGTACATTCCCGGTCATAGACTACCTCCTTCTTTTTTCCTGTAGATGGATTTGGCAAATGCCTCTCCCCGCGGCTGCATCCTCTTGCTTTCTAAATCGGCAAATGCCCGCACCGCTGAATCGGTACCCGCCCCTTTCCGCAGGTTGTTTTTTTATGTTCAGGGTTCTATCTTATCACAGCCCCTGCATTTTCGTAACCCGTGAATATTTGCCAAAATATCAGCCTCAACCCCGCCATATTTTCACTAAAATGCATTTGCGAAGCCCCTGTTCGGATTATCACTGCCTTTTTCGCTCTCCCAGTTACAGTTCAGGCGGCTCCGCTTAAATGGGATTTGAGCTTAGCTTTCATTCAGGAAACCCCTGCAGATTAAGCTCAGAATGCCTTTTTCATGGATTTGAGCTTAACTTTCATTCAGGAAGCTCCTGCAGATTAAGCTCAGAATGCCTTTTTCATGGATTTGAGCTTAACTTTCATTCAGAAATCCCCTGTAAGTTAAGCTGCAAGCACGTTTTCCGTTTATAGCAAAGAGCGGAGGGATTACATGAACTGTAACCCCCCGCAATCCGAAATCACAGAATCCTCCTGACTCCGCCTTGCATTTGCCGCCGTCTTACTATATTATATATAGAAGAAACTCAGAAAGGACGGCCCTGCCAGTATGAAAAAAGCACTAAAGATCTTGCTCTGGACACTTCTTGTTCTTGTTGTCGCCTTCGGCGGCTTCCTCCTCTTCGCCACCATCACCGAATACCGCCCCAGCGACCGCGAAAACCTCCCCATCGATGGCAAGGCCGCGCTTTCCCTGGTGGATAGCTCCAAGGACGAGCCCCTCTCGCTCCTTAGCTGGAATATCGGCTTCGGTGCCCTCGGCGACAATGCCGACTTCTTCATGGACGGTGGCAAAGCCGTGCAGCCCTCCGACAAGGACCGAGTCCAGCAAAACATCCAGGACATGATCGCTGTCCTCAAAGAAAAGAAGTCCGACTTCATTTTCCTCCAGGAAGTCGACGTCAATTCGACACGTACCTACCACATCGACGAGACCCAGAACTTCCGCGAGGCATTTGCAGACTATGCAAATGCATTTGCCTACAATTTAAAAACTGAATTCATTCCTTACCCTCTGCCTCCCATCGGCAAGGTCGGCTCCGGCCTCCTCACGCTCTCGAAATTTGCGCTTACAAATGCCGAGCGCACGCAGCTTCCGGTCCCGTTTACGTGGCCGACCAGCATGTTCAACCTGAAGCGCTGCCTTCTGACGACCCGCATCCCCGTCGGCGACAAGGAACTCGTGCTCATCAACCTCCACCTCGAAGCCTACGACGACGGCGAGGGCAAGATTGCGCAGACAAATATGCTCCGCGAGATCATGGAGGAGGAGCTTGCAAAGGGGAATTACGTCATCGCCGGCGGCGACTTCAACCAGACATTTTCAAATGCTGATACCGGCAAATTCCCAACCAAGGACAACGGCTGGCTGCCGGGCATCATCTATACGAGCGATTTTTCCGACAACTGGACCTTCCTCATGGACAGCAAGACCCCGAGCTGCCGCTCGCTCAGCCGCACCTACGCGGACGCGGACAAGGACAACTTCCAATACTACGTCATCGATGGCCTCATCATCTCCAACAACATAAACGTCGAAAGCTTCGAAGTCCTCCAGAAAGACTTCAAAGCCTCCGACCACAACCCCGTCTACCTGACATTTACCTTAAAATAATGCATAGGATACGAACAAAATCTATGCACGTAGCAAAGAACGTCTCCACTTACCTTATTGCTATTTTTAGGAGATAACAAACATGGAAATCTGGATTACGCGCCACGGCCAAACCAATTTGAACCGCGCCCGCCTCATGCAGGGCCGTACCGACGAACCCCTGAACGAGACCGGCCTTTCCCAGGCGGCAAATGCCCGCGCCCGCATCGGGGACATCCACTTTGACGCGGTCTACGCGAGCCCCCTCTCGCGGGCCATCCGCACCGGCGCCATCGTCGGCGGCGTCTCCCCCGAGGACATCATCATCGACGAACGCCTCATCGAGACCGACTTCGGCCGCTACGAGAAGAAGAAGTATTGGCAAATGGGTCCGGCGATGACCCTTTACTGGGCCGCCCCGGAAGTTTTTCCCGCGCCCAAAACCGTCGAGAGCATCGCCTCCATGACGGCCCGCGCCTCCTCCTTCCTCCGCGAGCTCGAACAAATGCCCTACGAGAGGGTTCTCGTCTCCTGCCACGGCGGCATCCTTCGCGCCCTCACCGGTTACCTCACCGACAAAAAGAACGGCATCGTCTGGCGCCCCAAGCCCAAAAACTGCGAAATCCGCATTTTTGAAGCAAAAAATGGCTCCCACAAGCTTGTGAGAACCATTCTTCCTGAATAAACCACCATTTGCCTCCTCCTAAGGGTGGAGACAATTTGTAGGCGAACATATGACCGCATCTCCTCTTGCCTCCCCCTCAGGGGGAGGTGGCACGGCGAAGCCGTGACGGAGAGGGGTCGCCGCTCACGCAGTAAAGACATCCTCCTCTCATTCCGTAGCCACTAAAGGTCTGCCCCCTCTCAGTCGGCTTCGCCGACAGCTCCCCCTTAGGGGGAGCCAAGTAATAAGCGAACATATAACCACCACTCCTCTTGCCTCCCCCTCAGGGGAGGTAAGTTGTATTTCCTCTTACTCCTCCGGAAAATAATACGTAAACGCCTTGCCACCCTCCCCGGCCACAATCTTGTCGAGGCAGAGGCAGCAGAGTCCTCCCGGATAACCATGGGAAAGGCCCGCGCACCCAAGGTCTATGTTGATAATGAGGTGCTCCGCATCGATATACGCCTCCGCGCCCGTCCATCTCCGGAAAATATTCTGCACCGGCACATGACCGATAACGTGCACACGCCCGTCCTCGGCATACTTGCTCTCCGGCACATACTCAAACGTCCGCCAGGGGGAATTCCAAACCACGTGGCGGGCTACCTCATAATCCACATCCCGGAAAAAAACGCTTCCCTTCTCCTCCAGAAAATCCGAATGGCTGAGAAGAAAATGCATATCCCCTACCGTGAGGTCAATCTGTAGGTACATATTTTCAATAAAGTCCAGCACCTTCTTCTGCTCCCCCATCGGAAGCCGGCGGAACTCCCGCTTCGTCTTGTTGCCGCCATTTGACCCGTGAAGCCAATAGCTTTCCTCCCATGCAACACGGTACTCCGTATACATCATGAGTTCATGGTTTCCCATAATGCAGAACACGTTCGGGCGGGCCATGATGTCCTGCAGCATCGGAATGCTCTCCGGCCCCCGGTCAATGATATCGCCCAGAACGAACAGCGTATCCTCCATCGAAAAGTGGATATCCTCCAGCATTTTCTTAAACAGTCCATACTGTCCATGCATATCGCTGCAAACATACTTCGCCATCACGCACCCCCTTTCAATCCCCTGCAGCTCATTTCCTAAAGCACTCTTCTCTAAGGTGTTACAATTAGGTGTCCCAAAAATCCGACTGCTTTTTCTTGTGAAAGGCTTGTCATTCTGAGCGAAGCGAAGAATCCCGTAAGTACTTTCGCAAAATTGACGGAATTTTTCGTTGCTTCGCCCCTATCCTCTTCCTCACGCATCCCCCAAATGAATCACGCCATCCTCGGGAAGCCTGGGTTCTTTCTCGGCCACATTGGCATGGGCACTCTCCTCGTTCGCCTCCCCGTCCGGCATCTCCTTTGTGCCTATCCCGCTGAGGGCATTTGACAGGATGCTGCTGAAAATATTGTCGGCCGTCGTGGTGTTGCCCTTCAGTACATCCGTCGCCGCTTTCCGAGTCTTCGAATCCGCGGCCCGGTAGAGCTCCACAAGCTTCCGCTCCGTCGCGGTCACCTGCATCGACGACTTCGCGGCCGAGGACGACGCGGAGGACGAACTTGATGTCGTCGGTTTCTTCCCCCCATCCAGCTTCGCCGCGTCAAGGAGCGACTTCTGCGTCACCCCCGTCGCCTTCGCAATCAGCTTCAACTCTTCATTTGTCAAATCCTTTTTCGCACGTTCCGCAAGGCTGATGTCCGAAGCCGTGACGCCCTTCACCTTCCGCGCCAGCTGCTCCTGCGTAAGCCCCGCATTCGTCCGCGCCTCCTTAATCAGTGTTCCAACCCTCTTGCCCATCCGCCACCTCCTACCATGAAAGCGATTTCCGCAATGCTTTTCTTCCTGCAAATGCCATTCTAAGTGGCTCGCTAAAGAAAGCTGCTAATCTATCTTCGATAACTTCCATTATACGCCTTCAAAAGCACAAATGACAAGCTTCCCACAACGTATTTCGCCCTCCTATCATTCCGTAGCTACTGAAAGTCTGCCCCCCCTCTCAGTCGGCTTCGCCGACAGCTCCCCCTTGAGGGGGAGCCAAGGAGTAAGCGAACAAATTACCGCCGCTCCTCTTGCCTCCCCCTCAGGGGGAGGTGGCACGGCGTAGCCGTGACGGAGAGGGGCCGCCGACCGAAATAGCAGTCCCAAGCCTAGCCTCACGTACCTTGCCCGATTAGCTCCATCGCCCTCTCATACGAAATCTCGGTAATCTCCTCCATAATCTCCGTGTTAAACATCGCATACGGAGACCCGGGGGGTTCGCTCGGGTCGTAGCCAAAAAGCCGGTCCATAATCTCATTCTTCACATCCGGCTGCCACTCCCCCTCCTGAAATAGGAAACAGCGTCCTCCCTCCTTCTTTCCGACAAGCTCATCCAAAATCAGATAATACTTTGTCTCCTGCCCTTCCATTTATATTCTCCTTATGCGACCTGTCCCCTTTAAGTGCGCGTCTAATCCTTCTCCCCTCACTTCTCAATCAGCATCACCTTGAGGCTCTCCAGGACGCTCAGCATGTGGTACTTGACCAGGAAAACCGTCGGGTTGTATTCCGGCCAGTCCCGCTTGATTGTCGTAAGAACCGGGAATACATAGGTCTCCGTCTCCTTGATATATTCGGCCACCTTCTTATCCGGAAAGCTCTGGGCCATCGTGGAAATGTTGTTGCAGCGGTCGATTACCTTCGTAAGGGCCGCAAGACGGTTCTTCTGCAGGTTATCATAGTACTTCTGCGTGTACTCTCTCTTCCGCCGTTCCACAAACTCCTCCTCGGACTCCTTCGAAGCGACCTTGGAAGTCTTCTCCTCAGACTCCTGCGCAACCCTCTCCAAAGCTTTCCAAGAAGCCTCTCCAGCTTCCACCGCGGATTCCTTTGAAATATCCTTCTCTGCCTGTTCCGTAGCATTTTCCTCTTCTTCGCAAAGAAATCGCCTTCCAAAGTTCCCAAAGAAATCTTCCAAACTATGGTCCTCAGCCTCCTTCTTCTTTCCCTCCCGATACTCCTTCACGGCCTCCGCCCGAATCTCCTTCGAAGATCTCTTCGTGAGCAAAGAAACGGCCTCCCGGACATTTGCCGAAAAAGGAAGCTCCTTCGGGGCAACCCCACAGTCCTCGCAGACATCGTGCAGCAGAATTACCGCCAAAAGCTCATCGTCCACAAGCCCCATCGACCAGGCATGGCAGGCCATCATGAGCGGGTGCACGATGTAGGGAACCTTCGCATCGGAAAACTTCAGGTCCTTTCGCGTCTGCGCGGCGTGCTTCTCCCGCATATAATAAAGGGCCTTGTACGTCTCCGTCAAATTCTGCAGCTCCGCGATCGTCTTGATCCGCGTAAACATGTGCTCCTCCGAAAACAGCTGGTCGCGTAGTTTCCATGTCACGCCCAGCTCCCTCTGCCGCTCCTCAAACGTCTCTCCTGTATACATGTTTTTCCTTCCTTTCCTCGTTCATCCCCGGCTGTCCCACAACCGAACAAGGTACAACACGGCGCAATGTGAACTTGAACCGTCCCATCCGAACTCTCCATACATATCTAAAAATTATATATATATCACCGAATCGACTCCTGCTCCTCCTTGATTCCAAAGGAGAGCATCTCCTGAAAAAGCTCCCGCTGGTTTTCGAAAAAAGGATCCTCCAGCATCTCCACAAGTGTCTTTTTGTCGTGGTCGGTAAGCGGCCGTCCAAGGGAAAGGTTCTGCCGGTAGGCGGCAAGGTCCATGCGGAAAGGTTCGATGGAAAGTCCGCTACCCACGGCCAGCGTTTTCCAAATGCGAAAGCCTCCGCAGTCGATATCGCCATAGTGGAAAAACCTGGCCGACGGATACGCCGCATGGAGCTTTCGAAGGAATTCCCGCTTTCCACGGTTCGCATAGCCGCCAAGATAAATAACCAGCACCTCCCCTTCTTTGCCCGCCACGTCCACCGGCGTTCCAAGCTCCCACTGGTGAAAGGTGGTGAGATTCTCAATGGTCAGGATTGTATCCACCACCTTATCCGCATCCCAGAAAAGCCCAAGGGCGTCCTCCTCGGTGACGCCGATGCCGCCCGGAAAGGACACGGCAAAGGGGCCGCCCTTCATGAAAATCCAGGAAGGGTTCTTGAAGATCAGGTATTCCTCCAGAATTTCCTGCGTCTCCAGGCCCTTCAGCCTTCCTTCGCTCTCGAAATCCGCGAGGATTCGCGCCGCGATGGCGATTTCCCGCTCCGCCGCCTTCGAATCATGAAAGACAGCCACGGAAAACTGCCGGAGGAACTGCCTCGTCGTGTTGCCGCGGATGGCGGAGGCAAGCTGGCAAATGCGCTCCGCCTGGGCGAAATCCCCGATATCCAAATACTGCCGGACCGAGGCATTTGCCGCAAACTTCTCCTGCACCCATTTGGCAAATGTAGGCAGGCTGGATGCATAGGCAGCGAGCATTTACATAATCCGCTCTTCTTTTTCCGCCTTGCTTTGGCGGTGAAGATGCCGGTAAGCCTCGGAAACCCTCTCCGGGACAAGGAGGCATTTGTCAAGAATCTGTCCCTCCCGGCCCTTCCGCCAGATGAGGGAGACCAGCCCGGCCTCCTCCAAAACCAAAAGCTGGCTGTGGACATTTTCATAATCCAGCCGGCGCTCATCGAAGTATTCCGGAAGTTCCTTGGGCGTTAATTTGTAGGCAATGGAAATGTTCCTCTGGTTCTCGCCCCGGGAGAGCGAGCTGTTCTCATACTTATCCAGGAGCCTTCCCAGAATCAGGTCGTCGTACCGCTTCATAAAACGTCAGTCTCCCCTCCTCGTGAAATCCTCCACATAGCTCATTTCCCCGTCCTTTAAGACCAGGAGCACCTGGTCAAGCGAGGGCGCGATGTACTGGATCTTCTCCGGCGGACAGGACACGATCAGCTGGAGGTTGGCGTGGGTGATAAAGGAAAGAACGCCGTCCATGCGGCCAGAATCCATGTTGTTGAAGGCCTCGTCCATCAGCACCAGCCCGACGGAATCCCCGCCGATCGCCCCTTTGTAGAGCTGCATGAAGGAAGCCGCGATGGTGATATAGAAGGGCGTCTGCGTCTCACCGCCGCTCTTCTCCCGGCTGACCTTGGAATAGTACATATACGAGCCGTCCTCCGCAGTGATTTTGATGTCATAGTCCATGAACGTCCGATAGTCCGTGTACTCCTCCAGCGTTTTCGCGCTCGCCTCGTTGTCCAGCGTGAGCTTCTCAAACAGCTCCTCAATGACTTCCCTGTGGGCCTCGTTGAAGGCCCCGCTAAAGAGGGAATTCCCCTCCATCACGTTGAAGTCGTCCATGATCATGCTGTAATACTTCTTGTGCTCCTTGCGCGGAAAATGCTGGAACTCATACTGCTCCCTGGCAAAATGAATCTCCTTCAGGGAATTATTGAGCTCCTTGAACTCATTTTGCGCCTGCCGGATATTCTCCTGAAGCTTCGAGAGGAACTGCTCGCGGAACTCCTCCTCCGCCGCATTTCTGGCACGATATACCTTGCCTTCGTACTCTAAAAGCTGTGAATTCTTCAGCTTCGTATACTCCGCAAGGAATTCCGGATACCCTTCCAGGTTCTCCGGCGCGCCGAAGTCATGCTCCGCCTTGTAAGCCCGCATCAGCTGCTTCATCTCCTCCTCCGCCTTTTGGCGGAGGGTTTGGTTCGCCTTGCGGTTCCTCTCATAGTTCGACTTAAAGACCGGCATCGGCACGTCCCCAGCCTCCCGCCGCTTCTCCAGATAGTCCCTCTCCAGGGACGGTCCGTCCTCGCCAAGTCCCTCGAAAAGGCTGCGGACAAGGGCCTCCCGTTCCCGAAGGTTCTCCTCCGCCGCCTTGATGCGCTCCTCCAAATCCCGCACCCTCTGCTCGCAGCTGCCCATTTGCCGGATCAGGTCCATGTTCTGGTCATCCATCTGCTGCTTCTTGCGCTTCATTTCCTCCAGGCGAAGGCGTTTTTGTAGAAGGTTCTGGCTCGCATCGATCTCGCGCATATTTCTCCGGCAATTCTCCAGCTTCTCTTCGTGCTTATGCTGGCTGTCGAGCGCCGAAAGGCCATATTTGACTGCCACGTCCGCATCCGTGTCGAGAAGTGGGCGCAACGAAGAAAGCAGTTGCAGGTCCGCCCGCATTTGCCGAAGCGTTTCCTGAAGCTGCCACAGCTCCTCCTGCTTGATTTTCAGCTGAACCTTGTAGGCCTCCGCGCCGATGAACGGCTTCCGGAAGATTTCCGGATGGATCGCGCTGGCCACGTGGTTCTGGTAGCGCATACACTCCCGGGTGATGGCCGTTGGATATTTTTTGAGTTCCTCGGCCTTCTCGCACCGCTGCACCTTTCCGAGGAGCATGTGGACGTACCGGCGGGCATAGACATTTTCTGAAGTCACGACCTCCGCCAAAGACCCTGCCGGAACCTCCTCGTAGCCCTCCAGCTTCGCCGTGTTGACAAGGCCGGCTCCATACACCCGATTTTTACGCCGCAGCTTCTCGTAGACAGAGAGTGCAAGGTCGAAGTCCTCCGGCTCCACCAGGATATGGAATCTCTGTGTATTCAAATATCCTTCGACCGCATTCTGCCAGGATGTGTCCGTAATCTCCAGCAGCTCGCAGAGAATCCGTGGCTCCCTGGTTCGTCCCATTTTGGCAAATGCAGCCTGCACCTCCTTTTGGAGGAGACTGACATTTTCCGGGTACACCAGACGACGCTTGGAGAGCTCCTGCACCTGGGCTTCCGTTTCCGCCCGCCGATCCTCCACCTCCTTTTGGCGAAGCTGGAGGCTGGCGGAACAATTGACCACCTGGTTGTACAGCTCCTTTTTGCAGGCAAGCGCGTCCTCCAGACTCTTTTCAAGCGACAAGGTATCCTCCGCCTCCCAGATTTCCGAAAGTGCCTGCCGGTAGCCAAGAAGAGCCGCCCTGGACGGCTTTGGCCAGGCAAAGGAGACTGCCTCCCTGGGAGCTGCGCCTGTACGAGGCAGCCCGTCCTCCCTGCCGAACCTTTCCGATATCCGAAGAAGCTCCTCCGTGTCCAAGAGCGCCTGCCGGACATTTTTCCGAAGAAGGGCCACCTCCGCCTTGTCACGCGAAAGCAGTTCCTTGAGGTTTTCCTCCTGTTTTTCGAGTTCGCGGAACGCCTGGTAGCCGGTGTCATTGTTTAGCTCAAGGTCAAGGTTCCGGACCAGCTGCTCCGTGTCGCGGATCGCGGCCAAAAGCCTCTCCCCGGTCTTTCGAAGAGCAGCCTCTTTCTCCTTTGTCTCCGAGATTTGCCCCATAAAGGACGCAATGGACTCCTTGGAAATGTCCTGGTCGGCCCGTGCGATAAAGTATTCCTGCGCCCGATCCCTTCTTATATAAACTTCTACGCTCTTCTCCTTCTCGGTAATCGCTTCCAGCTTCCGAATGCGTGCACGCACATCCTCCAGCATCCGGAGAAGGTCCTGGTAGCTGCGGACATTTTCCCGGAGGATATCGATATTCACCTCCTTCGCATCGAGAACGTAGGAATACACGAAATCCTTGATATCGTTGATGGGCTTAAAGGCGAGGGCCTTCGGAATCAGCGCGAAAAACTTGTTGTCAATCCGGCCGAAACGGGAGGTAATGAGCCTTTGCGCCTCCCTGGCCGTTGGCGCGAAGGTGCGAATCTGCCGGTTCGTGCTGCGAAATACGGAAATGCTCTTTACGCGGTCGCCAACAAGGAAGAGGTCGTCGGAGAGTTCCATGTTCTCCGCCAGGTACCAGACGACGTTCGGCTCTTTTTCGATGGTGGCCGAGTCCATCACCACGCCGAGGAGGAAGGGCTTTCGCCGGGCCTCATCGAAAAACTCCAGGCAAATGTGCGCGGAAACCTCCCCCGTCCTCTCATAAGGACGGTTCTCTGTGCCGGTTTTGCAGCGAATATAGGTTCCCAGCGTCCGCTTGCCCTTGTCCTGCGCGGCCTTGTTGAAATGCGCTTTCGAGCAGGTCACGACAAATTGCACCGCGTCGAGGATGGTGGATTTTCCGGCGCCATTTTCCCCAGAGATGAGCGTGGAATCCCCGACTTCGAGGGTCTCATTCTCAAAACGGTGCCAGTTGATCAGACGGATTTTTCGTAACTTTTTCATACGGCAGCTCCCAAACCTCTTTTCCTTCCAAAGCGTCAAAAAACCGGCCCCCGCCCTTTTCCTTTTTCGTGAGGCGAAGAATCTCACCCTCCCAGAGGAGGCGGCGCTTCCTCGCTATCCTGGGCCTCCTCGTCCCTCTCCCTCCTGTACCTTGCAAGCAGCTCCGAAACCTTCCGGATATCGTCAGCGCGGACGGCCATGATGATGGAATCGTAAATCACAATCCGGGCATCCTCCTGCGTAAGGTCCCGGTCCAGCGTCTCCACCAGATTGAACCGCTTAAAGAGCCGCAGCGCATTGTTCATGACCGTCCGGTCAATCTGCTTTTCCCGGATTTTCAGGGAAAGGTACTTTTCCTGAATCTCACCCACGTTCACCACCACGTCCGAGAGGGAGAGCTCACGCTTCTTCTCGTCGTACAGGATTCTTAAAATCAGCAAAATGATAGATTCATTAAGCTTCAAATGCACATGGTTGGTGTTCTCCCGGTTGACAAGCTGGACGACGCCCGGCTGTTCGTTGATTTCAAGCGTATAGCCCAAAATCCCCAGATATCGCTCGAAAACCTCCCGATGGCGGAGGACGAAATAATAATCCCCTTTCGTCTGCTCGTTCTTTTTCACCAGGAAACAGCTGCTCATCAGACGACCGCACACCCGCCGGAACTCGTCCTTGTCCTTTTGCAGCATTCCCTCAAACAGCTCCATGGCACCCTCCGTCATTCTTGGTTCGGGTGTCAAAACACCCAATTCACGGATTGTTTCGTGCTTTCACATCAGACAATCCTACCGAATCATTTTTTCGCTTCCCACACAACGGCAAAATCCCGGAACCGGAGCCCCTGCATTTCCACAACGTCTCCAGGTTCCACCCGGTACGGCATCGCCTTTCGCTGTCCGTACAGCCGGATATAGTCGATAACAATAGTAAAACCATGAAAATATATTTAAAATAATTATATTTACTTTATCGATACATTGTGATACACTCTGTA
>CADCQU010000004.1 GCA_902803635.1 uncultured Lachnospiraceae bacterium
AAAATGGGGGCATCACCGGACGCAAATACCGGGCTGATCCTGCTGGCACTTGGCGGAATTGTGGTTGTTTTTCCGTTTATGTTCAATGCGGCCTATGAATCTACGGGGCATTTGCTGCTCTCCCTTGCCGTAGCGGTCATTCCGGACAGTATCCTTTTCCCCTTGCTGATTCCCATCCTCGCCAAGTTCATGGGTGTTACGGGTATCTGGGTGGCAATGGCCTTCTCGTTTATACCGTTCTTTATCGTCTTCTATCTGATCTTCGCGATCATCAACAGGAAACTAATTGTGCCTTTGGAGCGCCTGCTGGTGCTTCCGAAATATGAAAATCGTGACACCGCTCTCGATATCAGCATCCCGCTGGAATCCAAGCACGTCTCCTTCGTATCGGACAAGCTGCAGTCCTTCTTCCTCGAAAAGGGAACTTCCGAGCGTCTTGCCTATATCACCGCGCTGTGCATGGAGGAGATTGCCGCGGACTATCTCGAGTACCGCCGGAAGTCGAACCGGCAATCCGCAAAGGACTTTATGGACATCAAGGTTTTCCGCGACCCCGACAAAATCGAGATCATCCTCCGCAACTACGACAAGCCGTACAACCCGCTCATCATCGAAAAAGACGATTCCGAGGAGATCAACGTCTCCAAGATCGGCATCACCATGACCCAGAAGATTGCCTCCCGCGTACTCTACAGCTACGCCTACCACCTCAACGTGGTGACCATCCACATTCCAATCGAAGCGAAATAAGGCGATTTGCGGCTGACGAAAAAGCTGAGACCGTGGTACATCCCGGTCTCAGCTTTTCTGTTTGTTTATTTAGCAGCCTCAAGCGGAAGGTGTCAATTCGAGTCTTTCGCAAACAAATGGGCAGTTCCCTCTGGTTTTTCTTCACGCGCTGCACGTTTGCATTTTCATTTTCCGCTGCCTTCCATCGCCCCCCGATTCGAGGCTCTGCCTGTAATGCTCGACAGCCTCCGGGCCTGGCGTATAGGAACGGTCATAGGCGCAGCCCCCGATCCTGTTCTTGCCCTCCTCCTTTGACTTGTACAGCATTTCATCGGCCTGCATGACCATGTCTCGAAGCTCGGAAACCGTTTCCGGGGTGCCGTAAACATATCCCCCCGAGAAGCTGATTCTGGAAGTCTTAAGAATCTCCGACGCCTGCGCGCAGGAAGCTAGGAATTCCTTTTCTGTCACGTTCTCCGCAACGATCATGAACTCATCCCCTCCATAACGATAACAGTTCGCCGAAAGAAAACTGTCCTTCAGGGCTTTTCCGACCGAGGCTAAGATCCTGTCCCCAACGACATGGCCCTGCGAATCATTGACATCCTTGAAATTATCCAGATCCAGAAAGGCCAGATAGAGCGGAGCGCCGACATACAGCTCAAAATCCTGCCGGAGAGAATACCTGTTCCGCAGATTTGTCAGCGAGTCATTGGACGCTATGGCTTCCAGAAGACCATTCACCTTTTTCAGCTCTGCATTTGTCTTCGCAAGCTTCGCATTTGCCTCCTTCAGCTCGCTTACCGCATGATCCCGTGTTCTTTTCAGATAAGCCGCGCCGAGGAAATTGAACAGTACGCCCATCGCGACAACGAAAACCTTCTGGAGATTCTCCTCCGAAAACTGGAAGAAGATGTTGTCGGTCGAGAAGAAGAACAGCGAGTAGCCCATCATAAGAGCCGCGCAGACCAGCCCCGGTACGGTGCCACCGATCGCCGTCGCGAGAACCAGCACCGTAATGAGGAGCATGTTCGGGTTCGGTATATGAAACAGGTAGACAAATTCGATGAGCGCAAGCATGAGCAGCGCGAACAGGAACGTTTGTATCAGCATGGTTTTCTTCATATTCTTCAAATGCCGACCATCTCCTTTTTTCTTTTGCGATAGGAACGGAACAGACCCGTGAAGAAAAGCCAGCTTTAACGGTCTGCCCGGTATTCATCGGATTTTCTCCGATTTGCACAAGATAGCACTAATCCCGGGCATTTGCAAGAGATTTTTAAAGAATCCACAGATAGTTCATTTATTTCAGCTTGGATTCCACGGTTTCTAAACTGAGCTTAATATCTTTTGTGTTCGGATGATTATAGTCGGAGGCGATTTATTTCTTCGCCTCCGACCATTTGTCTTACTTTAACTAATGTCCACGTTCCGGAAAATGATCGTCTTCAGTTCCATACGCTCAAATCATTTTTGATGAGTCTATATAATTATTGGCAATTATTGGAAGTAGTATCAATTTCATCTATAAATTCTATTACTGCTGATTTACCCTGTAAGGAAATGCTCGTGCCATTCCCATCAATTTTCTGTGAACGCATAAAGAAATAAATCAGGCAGGGATTGCTCCCTGCCTGACAGTTGTTTAACGTGTTTATTTACAAACCATGCGATTACTTCGCCTGCTTGATGGCAGCCTGCGCAGCAGCCAGACGCGCGATCGGGACGCGGAAGGGCGAGCAGGAGACATAGTCGAGGCCGATGCTGTTGACGAACTCGATGGAGGCCGGGTCGCCGCCGTGCTCACCGCAGATGCCGCAGTGGAGGTCCGGATTGGTCTTGCGGCCGCCCTCGATGGCGATCTTCATCAGCTTGCCAACGCCAACCTGGTCGAGCTTGACAAACGGATCGTTCTCAAGGATCTTGGCATCCAGATAGGCAGCCAGGAACTTGCCGGAGTCGTCACGGCTGTAGCCGTAGGTCATCTGGGTCAGGTCGTTGGTGCCGAAGCAGAAGAACTCAGCTTCCGTCGCGATCTCATCGGCGATGAGGGCAGCGCGCGGAATCTCGATCATGGTGCCGATCTCGAACTTGAACGGGCAGCCGGCAGCCTCGCCTTCCTCGATGCAGGTCTGGCGGACGATGTTCTTGACATAGCGGAGCTC
>CADCQU010000005.1 GCA_902803635.1 uncultured Lachnospiraceae bacterium
AGGGCCTTCCCGTGCAGCGCGTTGTTGATCATCAGGGGAATCAGCTTCTCCGGGAACTGGTACGGGCCATAGTTGTTCGAGCAGTTCGTGATATTTGCCGGGAAATGGTACGTATCCATAAACGCCTTCACCATGAAGTCCGAGCTCGCCTTCGAAGCCGAGTACGGGCTGTGCGGATCATAGGGCGTCGTCTCATAGAAATACGTGCCCGGCTCCGAGAGCGAGCCGTACACCTCGTCCGTTGAGACGTGCAGAAACTTCTTGCCCGGCAAATACGTCCCGTCCGGCAGCTCCCAGGCGTTCCGCGCCGCGTTCAGCATCGTCAGCGTGCCAAGGACATTTGTCCGCACGAAAACGCCCGGGTCCTTGATGGAACGGTCCACGTGGCTCTCCGCCGCAAAGTGTACCACCCGGTCGATGTCATTTTCCGCAAAGATTTGGCAAATGGCCTCGGAGTCGCAAATGTCCGCGCGGACAAATGTATAGTTCTCGCGGTCCTCGACGTCGCGCAAATTCTCCAGGTTCCCCGCATACGTCAGCTTATCCACGTTGATGATGCGGATCTCATCGCCGTACTTCTTAAACATATAGTGAATGTAATTCGAGCCGATAAACCCGGCCCCGCCTGTTACAAGATACGTTCTCATAAAATATCCTCTCCTTTTCGCAATTCAGAGTAAACCAATTTGTATTATACCATCATCCCCAACGACTTACAAGAAAGAAAAAACGCTTCCGGCAAATCTTCGCTGTAGAAGTTCCGCTCCTCTTGCCTCCCCGTTAAGGGGGAGGTGGCACGGCGAAGCCGTGAAGGAGAGGGGCCCGCACTAACGCAGCGAAGTCGAAACGAAAAGAAAGACCAATCTCCACAAAAGACCATGTTTTTCCAAAAAATCTACTCCGTCCCGCAAAATATGTTATACTATAGGAAAGAAACCACGAATCAAAAGCCGCAAAAGCACCCCTATTAGAGGGATCGCTTGAGTAGCTACGTATTCAAGGATCCATGAGGAAAGAATGGATAAAGAATATTTAGACGAGATCCTTCGCTTTGCTCAGGATGACAAGCCTGTTTCACAGTGGCTGCGTATGAAGGTGTGAACAGTAACCAGCCGTTCTATCTCATAAAACAAAGAAAACCGTCTTGATCTGCTTTACTGCCTCTGCCTTGAATCAAATCCGCGAAAAATCCCATCTGTAAACCTCTCTCCTGTGCATATGCGCCACCTTCGAGGCTTGAATCAAATCTGCGGCAGCAGCCATCTGTAAACAGTACTTAATCTGTAATATTCCCTTGGGAACTTCCTGCCGGAATCGAGAGAACTCCTACAGATCTCCACGGTATTTCCTGACACACTAAGGAGACACAACAGCTTCCCAAAACGGCTGGAAGGAAAAATTCAAAAAAATTGGATTTTTTCAAAAAAGCATAGAAATTTGCAAAGAAGCTGCAAAGATCGGCCTGCTAAACTGTAGTCACAGTCAAGGGAGACACAAAAGCTTCCCGAAACTGCCGAAAGAAAAAGGTTACTCTGTTCACTCCCGAGCCGGACACCTGCTGTCCGGCTCAGGTGTAATCATTTACCTGCGCGGCTCTGTGAAAAAATAGTCGGGGGCGATCTCTCGCCTCCGACTACCTGTTTTTTTATTCATTTGTCAAATGCCGCATGAAGCGTGCGGTTCTGGGATTCTGACAAGAGAATCGTCCCTGATGTCACTTCTAATATCAATTCATCGCTTTTGCGGCTGTTGAATAGTTGTAGAGTGCCATCATCGCGTTGATCGCCTTCTCGTTCTTCGAAGACGACAGAATCGCCTGCACGTAGGAGAGCGTCGAAACCTTCACGACGTTCGTGAATCCGCCCGTCACAAGCCTCACCGTGTAGGTCTTCCCCAGTTTATGCGCGGCAATATCGGGAATCTCGACCACAAAACGGCCATTTGACTTTGTGACCCCCACGGACTTGCCGTCCACGGTCGCGGACGCTCCGCCCGAATAGTTGCTCTTCGGCTTAAAATACACGCAGAGCTTCGTGTCGGAATCGAGGAAGAGGTTGTAGCTCACCTTCTCGATCTTGCTGCACAGCGATGCCGAGACTTTATTGGCCGCGACAGCCTGCGCCGCGGCTGCTTTTTCCGCCGCGGAATACGTCTTCGGCCTATAGCCATAATCGTCCATGGCTATATGAGCCGCGTCTTCCCCCGTTCCCAGCGTCCACTGA
>CADCQU010000006.1 GCA_902803635.1 uncultured Lachnospiraceae bacterium
CGGGAGGAATTTGCCAGGGCACTCATGGAGCTGCCCGCAGATAAAATTGCGCTCGCCCACCACCAGAACGACCTCGCCGAGACCGTGCTTTTCCAGCTTGCCCGCGGCAGCGGTCTCGACGGCCTGACCGGCATTTCCCAGGCAAATGGCCCCACCATACGGCCGCTTCTTTGCCTGACGCGGACCGAGATTGAGGCATATCTTGCCTCGCGCGGGCTTTCCTTCCGGGAGGATTCGACAAATGCCGACACCGCGTATGCGAGGAACTGTATCCGCCGCAAGGTGCTGCCGCCGCTCGTCTTAGGCGTGAATGCGCGCACGGTCGAGCATATCGCCGAGGCCGCCGAGGAGCTTCGGGAGGTGCGGGCGTATTTCGAGAGCCTGCTCCCTGAAAAATGGGGGCGCTGCGCGGTGGAAGTATCCGGAACACCGTCCGTCCTTCTCCGCGCGTCGGAGACGTTGGCCGAGCCGCCGCTCCTACGGCGGCTATTGGTACGGGAGGCGTTTCGGCGGCTCGTGGGACTTAAGGATATCGGAAAGGTACATATTCTGGCGGTTCTTGACCTTCTCGAAGGCGGGGAGGGGCGGAGGCGCGATTTGCCAGGGCTTTCGGCGGTGCGGACTTATGAAGGGGTGCATTTAACCCCGGCTAAACATGCGGAACATTTGCCGAAAATGAAAGATCCTTCCGGGGAATCCCCGGCAATACGAGGTGGTGCAGAGGGAAATTGTTATAAAAATCCCGATGAGACGACGCCGGCGGCAATCCCGCTACAAATTCCGGGGGAGACCGACTTTGACGGCTGGCATTTTTGGGCGGAGCTGCTTTCAATAATGCCGGACAAAGAGCAGACGGAACCTGCGAACATAATCGAAGAAAAAAGTTCTTCTCCCAAAGCTCCTCTGGAGCTTTCTCCGCATACATGGCAACAGGAATGCTTTTCGATGCAAGGGCATTGTCATTCTGAGCGAAGCGAAGAATCCCGAAAGGTTTTTCACAAAGTTGACGGGATTCTTCGTCGCTTTGCTCCTCAGAATGACAGAACCGGGGGCTGCCTGAATAACACTTGTCTATCTTCTGACCTCGGGAATAACGAAAATCACTATACGAAATGCTTTGATTATGGTAAAATAGAAAAGACTGTATGGGTACGCTTCCGCAGGACGGGGGATTACCTGGTCATCCATCCGGACGGCCGGAGGAAGACCCTTTCCAACCTGCTGACCGACCGGAAGCTACCGAGAGAGGAGCGAGACCGCATCCCTCTCGTCGCGGCCGGTTCCGAGGTGCTCTGGGCGGTGGGCGTTCGCGGCGGCGAGTCCGCCCGCGTGGAGGCTGATACGAGGACGGTTCTCAGGATCCGGGCGGAAAGACGGTGACCGTATAGCGACTGCCGGGGCGAAGGTGCTTCGGCGGATTCGGGCAGCGGCATTACGGCTTGAAAGATGACGACTACATAGTGGCAGCCGCAGATACATTTGCCATAAGGAGGGAAGAAAGATGAGCCAACATATTGAGGTTATGATTCCGCGGGAGGAGATCGACCGCAGGATTCATGAGATTGCGGCGGAAATCAGCCGGGAGTACGCCGGACGGACCATCCACATGATCTGCGTCCTCAAGGGTGGGGTCTATTTTATGACCATGCTCTCCAACCTGATTGCAGAGGAGGTGCCGGTCACCCTTGACTTCATGTCGGTTTCCAGCTACGGCGACGCGACCTCGTCCTCGGGCATCGTCCGCATCGTCAAGGACCTGGACGAGAGCCTGGAGGGGAAGGACGTCATCCTCGTGGAGGACATCATCGATTCCGGCCGCACCCTGCACCACCTCCTCAAGATTCTGCATGCGCGGAATCCGAAGAGCCTCAAACTCTGCACCCTCCTCGACAAGCCGGACCGCCGCGTCTGCGATGTCAAGGTGGACTGGACGGGCTTTGAGATTGAAGACCGCTTTGTGATTGGCTGCGGCATGGATTACAAGCAGAAGTATCGGAACCTTCCCTATATCGGGGAGATCGTAGAGGACTGAACGAAAAGATAAGGAGCGAAAGTGAATAATCAAGCACCAAGACCCCCCATTTTCTTATTTCTCATGGTGGCCGCGATGGTCGTCGTCTTTTTCATAATGACCTTTCGCGGGAACGGCTCCACGGTCACGACCCAGCGGGAGTTTATCTCCTCGCTGAAGGAGGACAAGGTGGCTGCGGCGACGATCAAGCCAAATGCAACGGGAGCGACCGGCGAGGTTGTCGGCACCATGCGCGACGGCACGCAGCGCCGGTTTTATGTCACGGACGTCAATGACATTTATAAGGAGCTGGCCGAGTACAAGAACATCACGCTGACCGTCGAGGATGTTCCCCGGGAGAGCTTCTTCGTCCGCTACATCCTCCCAATCCTGCTTGTCGGCGTCCTGCTCTTCCTCCTCTTCGGGATGATGAACCGCCAGCAGGCGGGCATCGGCAACCAGATGATGAATTTCGGAAAGAACCGGGCGAAGCTCGCGAATCCGAAGGACCAGAACATTACCTTCAAGGACGTGGCCGGCCTCATGGAGGAGAAGGAGGACCTCACGCAGGTGGTGGACTTCCTCCGTTCGCCCCAGAAATACACCCAGCTCGGCGCGCGTATTCCGAAGGGCGTCCTTCTCGTCGGCCCTCCGGGTACCGGCAAGACCCTCCTTGGGAAGGCCGTCGCGGGGGAGGCGGGTGTGCCCTTCTTCTCGATTTCCGGCTCGGATTTTGTGGAAATGTACGTCGGCGTGGGCGCCTCCCGCGTCCGCGACCTCTTTGCGGAGGCGAAGGCAAATGCCCCGTGCATTATCTTTATTGACGAGATTGACGCGGTGGCGCGGCGGAGGGGCGCGGGCCTTGGCGGCGGCCACGACGAGCGCGAGCAGACCCTGAACCAGCTCCTCGTGGAGATGGACGGCTTCGGGGTCAACGAGGGCATCATCATGCTGGCGGCCACGAACCGCGTGGACATCCTCGATCCGGCGATCCTCCGTCCGGGGCGTTTCGACCGCCGGGTGGCCGTGGGGCTCCCGGATGTGCGCGGCCGCGAGGAGATCCTGCGGGTGCATGCCAGGAATAAGCCTCTCGGCGACAACGTGGATTTTAAGGAAGTGGCTCAGTCCACCGCCGGCTTCTCCGGCGCGGATCTGGAGAACCTCCTCAACGAGGCCGCGATCGACTCCGCGCAGGCGGGCAAGGCCTACATCGACCGCGACGATCTGCGGAAGGCCTTTGTCAAGGTTGGCATCGGCACAGAGAAGCACTCGAAGGTCATGTCCAGGAAGGACAAGGAGATTACGGCCTACCATGAGTCCGGCCACGCGATCCTCTTCCATGTCCTGCCAAATGTCGGCCCCGTCTACTCGGTGTCCATCATCCCGACGGGCATGGGCGCGGCCGGGTACACGATGCCCCTGCCGGAGAAGGACGAGGTCTTCAACACGCGCAACCAGATGCTCGATACCATTTGCGTGAGCCTTGGCGGGCGTATCGCGGAGGAGCTGGTCTTTGAGGACGTGACCACGGGCGCGTCGCAGGATATCAAGCAGGCGACGGCGGTCGCGCGGGCGATGGTCACCCGTTACGGAATGTCCGAAGCCCTCGGGCTCATCGCCTACGACGACGACAGCGGCGAGATTTTCATCGGCCGCGACTTCGAGAAGACCAGGAATTACGGCGAGCGGACCGCCGAGCAGATCGACGCGGAGGTCCGCAGGATCGTGGACGGCTGCTACGCGAAGGCCAGGCGGATCATCGAGGATCATCGGGACATTTTGAACGCCTCCGCGCAGCTGCTTCTGGAGAAGGAAAAAATCGACGGCGCGACATTTGCCGCCCTCTTCGGGGAAGAAGCACAGGTAAAGGAAGTTTTTTGACAAATTCCCGATGGAGCACCATGGAACGAGGTTTTGTTTATGGAAAGTGGAAGAATCGACGATTTTCAACGAATGCGCTATGTCTCTTTGATGCGTCCGCTATTCCGGAAGAGGGCGGTCTTCAGTGACGAGAGCCGGTTTTATCGGTCGCCCTACGAGCCCAAGGTCGGCGACGAGGTGACGATCCGGCTTCGGACCATGAAAAACAACGCTGACGAGGCCTACCTCGTTTCCGGTCAGGAGCATCGGAAAATGACCCGCACCCAGACGGTGGGGAGCTTTGACTTCTACGAGGTCAGCTTCCCCGTCGGGCAGGAGACCATGTTCTACTATTTTGAGATCCGGCTCGACAACCTTGTCTTCTACTACACCAAGCAGGGCGTGACCGAGGATTTGTCGCTTCGCAACCAGTTCCGAATCGTCCCTGGCTTTAGCACGCCCGACTGGGCCCACGGGGCGGTCATGTACCAGATTTTCACCGATCGCTTCTGCAACGGCGATCCGGCAAATGATGTTCTGACACGTGAGTATTCATATATTCACGAACCGGTACAGAAAATTGATAACTGGAACACGAGACCGGCGGACCGTGACATCGGGAATTTCTACGGCGGCGACCTGGAGGGAATCCGCCAGAAGCTGGACTACCTGCAGGAGCTGGGCGTCGACGTCCTCTACCTCAACCCAATCTTTGTCTCGCCCTCGAACCACAAGTACGACTGCCAGGACTATGACCACGTGGACCCGCACATCGGACGCATCGTCAAGGACCAGGGCGACCTCCTCTCGTGGGGCGACGGCGACAACACCCACGCCACGCGGTACATTTGCCGCGTAACCGACCCGGTGAACCTGGAGGCGTCGGATCAAATGTTCGCGGATTTCATGCAGGAGGTCCATGCGCGGGGCATGAAGGTTATTCTCGACGGCGTGTTCAACCACTGCGGTTCCTTCAACAAATGGATGGACCGCGAGCGTCTTTACGAGCACGAGGAGGGCTATGAGAAGGGGGCCTACGTGGATGGCGAGAGTCCCTACCGCTCGTTCTTCCAGTTTACGGACGACATGGGCTGGCCTTACAACGATTCGTATGACAGCTGGTGGGGGAATGAGACGCTGCCGAAGCTCAATTACGAGGGGAGCCAGCAGCTTTTTGAGTACATCCTGTATATTGGCAGGAAATGGGCTGCGCCGCCCTATTCGGTGGACGGCTGGCGCCTCGACGTGGCGGCGGATCTCGGGCACAGCCCGGAGTACAACCACTACTTCTGGCGCGAGTTCCGTAAGACCGTGAAAGCCGTCAACCCGGACGCGATCATCCTGGCCGAGCACTATGGTGAGTGCTGGGACTGGCTGGAGGGCGACCAGTGGGACACGGTCATGAACTATGACGCCTTTATGGAGCCCGTGAGCTGGTTTTTGACCGGGATGGAGAAGCACAGCGATTCGCTCCGCCGGGATCTTGTGGGAAATGGCGGCGCTTTCGAGAGCGCGATGAACTACCACATGGCGAGCTTCATGGGGACTTCCCTGGAATGCGCGATGAACCAGCTGGATAACCATGACCATTCGCGGTTCCTCACACGGACGAACCAGTGGATTGGCCGTGTGCAGAATCTGGGGAGCGACGCGGCGGACCATTTCACTTCCAAAGATCTTCTTCGCGCCGGGGTAGTGATCCAGATGACCTACGTCGGTGCGCCGACGCTCTACTACGGGGACGAGGCCGGCGTCACGGGCTTCACGGATCCCGATAACCGTCGGACCTACCCCTGGGGATCGGAGGACATGGAGCTCATCGAGTTCTACCGCGCGGCCATCCGCGTCCACCACTCGTCGGAGGTCCTCCGCGTGGGGTCAATCAAGCTCCTCAGCTGTGGTTATCACCACATCTCCTACGGGCGCTTTACGGACGATGAGTGCTTCATCGTGGCCGTGAACGCCTGCGAGGATCCGATTCCGGTGGAGATTCCGGTCTGGGAGGTGGGTGTTTCCCGCACGAGGAACTCCCAGATGGAGGTACAGATTGCAACCTACGCAGGCGGCTGGTCCACCCAGGGGAACCTGCACCTCGTGAACGGAGGCATCCTCACGCTTGACCTCCGCCCGTTCGAGGCCGTGGTGCTGAAGCCGGTGAAATTGTGAAAAAAGGGTGGCAACCGAAGAATTCCGTTAGGTTTTTCGCAAAGTTGACGGGATTCTTCGTCGCCTTGCTCCTCAGAATGACAAAGAGATGGAGCCGCCTGAACAATAACCTTGGAATGGTTTGAAAACGAAAACCGCTGCCCTCCCTGGGAGGACAGCGGTTTTCGTTTTTATTCACAGAGCCGCGTTCGGCCGAAGGCAGAACGCGGTTCGCTTAATCAAAGTGGCTTCGGCTGGCCGAGGAATTCGGCAAGCTTTGCGGCGTGGCCGGAGCTGTGGATGATGCGCCCTGCGGAGCAGGAGCGGAGGAAGCGGACGGCCGGGCTGCGGTGGACAGCCATGCGGTAGAGCGGCTTCTCGTTTAACTGCTCGTCAGGGAGGAAGATGATCTCGCGGTGCGTCCCGACGGCCTCCATGGCCATCTGGAGGTTTATGAAAAACTGCTCCCGGCTCTGGAAGCGGTACAGGTAGGTCGCCGTCTGCTCGTTCGTAAATAGCTCCACGGCGCAGCAGCCGTCGCCGAAGGCGGCGAGCCAGTACTCGTTTTTGGAATCGCCTTCGTCAGACTCGTTGGCCAGCCCCTTTTGCAGGGCCTGGAAAATGTCCGCAGCGGAATTTGCATTTGCCTGGGAACCCTTGGACAGGGCCTGGAAAATGCCCGCTGCCGCCTGCTTCCCTGCATTTGCCGTGACGTTCTTTTGTTTCGAATTCGCGGCGGAATCCACGTTCTCCGCCTTGATTTCCTTTAGGTTGGTCCGGAAAATGCCCTTCTCGGAGAAGGGTTCCTTGCACGGGACGGCGGCGATTTTGGCGTCGCGTTCCGCCTTGGTCAGGTTCCGCAGGACTTCGCAGCGCTTGGCGAACGGAATCGTGTCGTAGCCCATCCGACCGACGGTGTAGACCTCGCCGGTGACGAGGAAGAGGCGGAGCAGGTAGCCGTCAAGCTCCAGCTTTTCCGTGTAGTAGAGGGGGATGCGCACGGCCTGGCTCGTCTGCGGGAGGATGCATACCGCGTCCGGAACCAGCATGATGAGGCCGCGGCCCGCCTCCGGCGCGTTCCCATTTGCGGCCGGAAGGCTGTATTCGCCCTCGCACTTCATGAGCAGCGGCTCCTCGATGAAGAGGGCTTCGAGGGATCTTGCCCCATAGCTCTTCAAAAGCTCGTCCCAGAAGCCGTCGTAGGAGAAGCCGAGCATGGAGATCTCGATGACGGAGCCGTCCGCCATGTCGAGGAAGACG
>CADCQU010000007.1 GCA_902803635.1 uncultured Lachnospiraceae bacterium
ATAAATAGAAAAAGAAAGACGTAATTTTATCCCACAAATGTCTACGATTGTAACATTTCAGCTGAATAGCGACTGAGACTATAACTCCTAAGAACCTCGATATTCTCCATTTGCAAACACCTCCTTGCACACTTTCTCGCAACATCAAAGTCTGCAATCATCCCTTCCTCTCCTCCCGCACCAGCTGGTTGGCACATTTTTCGGGGCTGGCGTAGGCGAAGTAGCGGAGCTGGATGCCCTGTGGGCGGGTAATCCTGACGACGTTCCCGAACTGGGTGTGGGAGAGACAGTTGTTCTGGATCCAGACGACCTCTGCGTTCCGTACGATCTCGCGGTTGAAGCCGTAGTTGTCCACATCGACAAAAATGACGTCCGGCAGCATTTGCCGGATACTGGTGCGCCACGAGGCGTGCCCGCCGAAGACGACGGTCCGCCGCTGGGTGTGGTAGGGGTACGTGAAGGGGCTTTCCTCTGGTTTCTCGTCCGCCTCCTCCCCGTTTTCGCTGTTGAAGACCAGCTCCCGAAGGTCCGCCAGCTCCCGGTGCTCCTGCCGAAGGCGTTTGAGCTCGCCCTCGTACTTTTGCCGCTGCGCCTCGCTTTCCTGGCCGAGCTCCGCCAAAAGCCCCTTAAGGCTCTTAATCTCCTTCTTCGCATGGGAAAGCTCTGCCTGCATTCTGGCAAGGTCTACTTCCGACAAAGGCTCTTTCCCATCGGCGGCATCCCCGGAAGAATCCGTCAAATGCTTGCTCCCGCTGGCAGCTTCCCCGGAAGGCCTCGCCAAATGCTCGCCCCTTGCGAAAGTCCCTTTGGAAGAACCGGCCAAGAATCCTTCCCCGGCAAACGCCTCCCTGGAAGAATCGGCCGAAGGCCCGTCCCCGGCAAACGCCTCCCTGGAAGAGCCGGCCGACTCCTCGCCCCCGGCGGCCGCATTTGCCTCCTCCTTCTCCGCAAGCTCCGCTGCTATCTCCCGGAGATAGAAATTAATCGCGGGTGCTCGCATGTTTGCGAGAAAGAGGATTTCCGCCCAGTCGGCCACTGAGTCCGCGAGGGCATAGCCCTCCTCGTGCATTTTCAATCTCTCCTCGGCAAATGGATGGAAACCAACAGGGACGATGCCGCGGCTTAGGCGGTAAATCCTCTGGGCTGGTGTCAGCTCGCCAGGCTTCGCATGGTAGAAGTCAATCGTTTCCGGCTCCCTTGGCTTTTGCAGCCAGCCGTTCATGTTGTAGGAAAACTCCAGGCTCTCGTGGTCCTCCTCCCAGGCCTCCTCCCACTCATACCATGGAAGAAGCCTTGCCGCATACAGAAGGACGGCCGTCGAGGCTTTCATCCAGTACGCGCGCTCGTCATTTGTCGCGACAAGGTAGACATAGGCAAAGCAGATTTCAAAGGGATCCTCCATCGGAAGTCCCTCCATGAGCCTCCCAAGCTCGCGGAAGCCAAAGAGCCTTCGTTTGCCCGTCCCAAGGTAATCCTCGAAGCGGAGGCAGAATTGCCGCCGGGTCTTCTCCGCGTCCATCTCCTCCTGAGCGAAGCGAAGCACGTCGTCCTTTTCATCCGGCGCATTTGCCCGAAGCACCGAACTCGTCCTCATGTACAAGAGCTTCTGTATAAAATCTTCACGGTTCTTCGCAAAAAATGCCTCCGCGGAGAGATATTTCTCCAGGACTTCCTCCTGCAGAGCCTTGAATTTCGAAACGGCCGCCTCCACACGTTCCGGGCGGAGATGGTTCATGACCTCGCGAAAGCATTCGTCCTGCTTGCCCTGAAAGGCGTCGTCCACCTTCCCGTAGCAGTCGAGCATCGTCCCCGCCGATTTGATCAGCCTCTCCGAGTAGCAGGGGTGGTAGAAGTCAATGGGGATGAGGAAATCCTCGACCTCGTCGTAGGAGGCAGGAAAAAATGCCTCCGTCTCAAGGAGTCTCCCATTCGCCTGCAGCTCGTCCAGCATCCAGAGCGTGGCTGCCAGGATAATGTAGTAATAATCGTCAAGGCAGTCATAGTCCCAGAAGCACTGGGATTCAAACCTGGCCAGAGAATCAAGCGGGGTTGGCAAATGCGGCCTCTTCGCCAGATTCTCCCGCTCCTTTTCGTACAGACCAAGAAGAGCCTTCTTTCGCTTCTCCACACAGGTCCAGACATCTAACTGCCCGGTGGTCTCATAGGCTTCCGTAGCCC
>CADCQU010000008.1 GCA_902803635.1 uncultured Lachnospiraceae bacterium
AGACGTTCCATGGCTTTCCCTTCCCGCCCCATTCAACGTTCCACAGTTTCCCGCTTCCCGCCGTACAAGCTTATTCTAACACACTATTTAGGCAAATGCAATATAAATATATATTAGATTAAATAATGCGTTTTATAAATCGTAATATTTTGGCATGATTTCCGCAGACCTCCCGGCTACGCCTTGTTCCGTCATCTTTCAAATTAACACAATCCCCCTCCCGCCGACATACATCGACAGGAAGGGATGCATATTTTCTTTGTTTTATCCTGTAAAATGGTGCGTCGAACCAAAATAGTTCAACATCTCTTGACCACGTTGGGGAGCGGGCGCAAATGTTTAAGAGGCTCCACCCTTGCAGCATGAATGATGCCATGAAAATATCCTAAAACTAGAATAAAATCTATTTTACAATGCAAAATGCTAATGTCATATTCCTCCCTGTGGAATAATAAAAACAAATATAGAGCTGTTTTTCAGTTTCTATTTAATTAGATACACAAATAGGAAATACGTAATAAAAAATGGTGGAGGAATTTGCAGAGATGCTGTAAAATATAAACAGGTACTTTCTGCTTAAAGAGGCAGGTAGGTATTTTGGAACAAAACTGGGTTGGAAAAAGAGGGAGGGATGCGATATGGACGGACGTGGGTAGACGGCAACAGTCAAGAGCAAACATTCATAATAAGGGAGGAATAGTATAATGATTAGGGTTATGAAAAAGATTATATGTGTGTTTATGGCGGTTGCTTTATTATTGATAGCGGAGATGCCTATAAATACTTTGACAGAAAATTTTGTGCAAGCAGATATTTCAAATAAATTGGCTGGCGTTGAATTCAATATGCCGAATGAAAATGAAGGTTCGTCGAATACATTAGGTGATTATGAATATAATGGGAATTATTATTCTGTGATTCGTGGCAAGGGAATGTCTTGGAATCAGGCAAAGAATTACTGTGAAGGGTTAAATGGTCACTTGGCAGTTATTACCACGAAAGCAGAAGAGCTTTTTATAGAATCCGTATTGGGAACAAATAGAAGTGCATATTTTATTGGTGGTGAAAAAGCTGATAATGGGAGCTGGAGATGGATTACTGGAGAAGAATGGGAATATACAAATTGGCGAAGTGATCAACCAGATAATCGTGATGGTTCACAAATAAAATTGAGAATGGTTTATAGCCCTTCTTATGGGTGGAATTATGGCTGGGACGATATAGGCGTAAATGGAGATTATAGCATTGTTCAAGATTTTATCTGTGAGTGGGAAGGGGGGAGACATCAAATAGGGAATTTTGACCCTTCAACCGATTCATGGAGTTTCGACAATTCGTGGCGTTCCTTCGCAGAGTATGAGGATAATTGGACGGGTGGAGAGAAAAACAAATACAGGATGTCACCTTTGCGTTATATTGAGGTGTTTGGTATAGATTTTTACCGGGTAGCAACATCCAGTAATGCGGCATACAACTCTATGATGCCGTTTGCGGTTCAACCGTCGGAAGATGATGATGGTTTTAAGGGACTATGCTTTGGTATGTCATTAACGGCACAGCTGTTGAATAAAGGGATTCTTTCCTGGAACAACTATAAGGAGGGAGACTTCCCTAATGTGAATGATTATTATCACGAAATCCGTCATCGAAATAGTTATCTCGAAACATTAACAGGCAATGGCGAAATATACACAACTGCCGGACGTTATAGCAAAGTATCCAATCTGATTGAGGATTACCAGATATGGCAGGATTCCACGGATGCAGAGGGATATGTATTCGACGTTAGGGAAGGCTTTATACTTCCTGTAGAAAAAACGACTCGCAATCAAACCGAATGGGAAGTATACAACTATGATTCAAATGGACTGTATATTAAAAATGTTTTAGACTATATACGGAATTCAAGGGAGCCTTTGCTCTTGAGCTTATCCTTCAAGGGAAATCAAGGGACGGCCACTGCCCATGCTGTTTTGGCCTATGCTTGGGAAGCAGAAGACTGGAGCGACAGCACCCAAAACGGGTGGTATAAGGTATATATCTATGACCCGAATTCTCCCACGCCGAATAATGCGATGCAATCAGCGGGGCAGACGATACATCCCACATACCTATCTTCTGGAGAGGAATTATACATAGAACTTAATCCTTTTCAGAATAAGTGGCGCTATAAGAGAGGAGGCTCAAATTCTGATTCTCAGTCCAGTTGTATCGGCTGTGATGCATCTGGAGACGTACCCAAACGAGATTATCCTCCAGAGGGAAGCAGAACATTCGGTTTCTCGCAACCTGATTTGCTTAAGATCCGATCACTATCAAACGTCCCCGCTGCTTTTGACGGAAGAGCAAATATAACGACAACCTTTGGAACGAATTTGCATTTGCCAGCTAACAGTAACGTCAAAGTCGTGGATGCTGATGGAAATATTGTCGCTTCCGTTTACGATGGGTATTGCTTTAGCAATGATGACTCTGTAACATTCTGCGAATGTGAGAATCTTGGTGGCGGTGTTTTATCTCTCCCTGACGGTAGTTATTCCTTACTTTACGAAAGCGGCGACGACATCACCGTCATTGGCACAGACAACATCATAAATCTAAGGTTTTCCGAACCGGCGGAAGCGAAGATCGACACGTCCACGAACAGCGTGGAAATTTCCTCCGAAAACGAGAATAATGTCTCCATGCAGCTCACGAACCTTCGGGGGCAGGGGGATTATACCTCCACGCAGGTTGAGGGAAAGATGGCGGAAGGAGACGTTGCAAACATTTCCCTTGACGTGGAAAACAAGCTCGAGGCGGAAATGAAGAGTGCGGGGGCTGCGACCAACCTTGATGTCTACACGACAAACGCCGCAAGCGAAAAGCAGGAGTACATCGAAACGCTTACCGCAGAGGAGGAAAAAATCGAGGTTGAGCTTCCCGCTGGCGAAACCCCGGACTATGCGGCCGCCATTGACGGAATCTCCTGCGTAAGCCTTGCGGAGGCCGTCGAGGTCGCCGATCCGGGTTGCACGATTACCCTTCTCCGGGACGTGACTCTTTCCGAGTGCATCGATATCGACAAAGACCTCGTGATTGATCTTGGCGGTTACACCATCACGACGCAGGCGAGCTGTGCGAACGGCAGTGCGTTCAACATCATCTCCGGCACAGTCGAAATCAAGAACGGCAAAATCGATGGTACGGAGGTCGAGGAAGGCGAGGAAGTGGCCGTTGCGGATGGCATTTGCCTTGTAACCGTGCAGGACGGTGCGGTTCTGAATCTGACGGATGCAGACTTAGAGATGGTCGTGAACAGCAGGAACGGCTGCTGCGTTTATCCTTTTGCAGGGGGGACGATCAACATCAGTGCGGGGACGTTCGAGAACCTGACCGAGGAGGACTACCAGTACAAGGAGAACTTCCGTGGAATGACTGTGAACCAGGCGAATGTTGAAGAACAGCTCGTCCATATCACCGGTGGAACCTTCAAAGGGAACGATCCGGCGCTCGGTGATAGCCATGGGAATCCGCTACTCGACGAAGGCTACCTGTCCTTTGCAAATGAAGACGGTTCCTTTACGGTGAAGGCAGCTTATACCGTCACTTTCGATGCAAATGGCGGCAGCGAGGTCGCGGAGCAGCGCGTGGAAAAGGGGCAGCTTGTGGAAAAGCCCGAACCCCCGACGAAGGACGGCCTGCTCTTCGATGCCTGGTATTTGGACGAGGAGTGTTCGATACCATACGACTTCTCCGACCCGGTGATGTCGAACTTCGTGCTTTATGCGAACTGGGTGGAGAACGTGGTCTACTGCACGGTCTCGCTCACGCTTAAGGACGGCATCGACATCAACATCTACGTGAAGAACATCCCCGAGGACATCGAGAAATACACGGTGGCTTACACGTTCGGGGGGAAAACAACGACAAAAGCCCTTGCCGACGGGACGGCTACCGGGGAGGGCGTGCGGAAGTTCACGGTGGCCTCCTGCGCGGCGAGCCAGATGACGAAGGAAGTGGAATTGAACGTGTTCAGGAACGACGTCCCCGTGACGTCCGTCGTTCAGTCCGTCCGGAAATACTGCGTGGCCGTCCTTGACGGAAACTACCAGGATCTCCTGAAAGAAATCTGCCAGTCTGCCCTGGACTATGGGAAATATGCGCAGATGTATTTCGACGGGGTTTCGGCGGGGGACGAGGACCTTGCCGACCACGGGCACGAGCGTGACGTGCTTTCTGACGAGAACTGGTCGGCGGAGGATGCCGAAGAACTTGCGGAGTACGTGTCCTGCCGCACGGTTCCGGAAGCGTCCTGGATTGAGCAGATTCGCTGCTCGCTGTCCCTGAAATCAAAGACGGAAATGAATTTCTACATCTATAAGAACCTTGGGTTTGACGCAGAGCCTTCGGTCTCCGTACGTCTCGGGGACGATGCGTGGAAGAACTTCGTCATAACAAAGGCCAGGGAGAAGACAAATGAGGCCGGCGACGTATGGCGGATTGCCGTCAAGGGCATCCCGGCAAGCAGGCTTGGGGATGTCATCACCTTGACGCTTACCGGGGATGAAGGGGACGAGGCAACGATGTTGTATTCACCGCTCACCTATGTTGCGAGACAGAGCGTGGAAGGCGTGGACGTGCGGTTTGTGTGCAGGGCCCTGTACCGGTACTTCAAGGCCGCAAAGGCGTTCTTTACAAAGGGGGAATGAACATGAAGGAAGAATATCAGGGTCTTGTTTTGGAGACTGTGGTCTTCGAGAGCGAGGACCTCATCACGTCAAGCCCGGAGAATGAACTGCCGGATATTTCGGCGTAATTATCATTTCTTTTCGCCTTTCTGCTCGGAGGTAGAGAAGTAAAACACGAGCAAGACATTAGTGAGAAAGAAAAGAGAGCATCTTCTTGTCTTCCGGATAGGAGAGAAGGGGATGCTCTCATCTTTTGTTTTAGGTTAGATAAACGAACGCCTGCCAAAGCTCTTAAATGGCGTGGCGGCTATGAATCTTGGGTCAGTGAAAGAACATGAGATTGATGCATTTGACGATGTCTATGAGTATCTGATGCGATTTTGGAGTTAGCTGAGAGTAGGTTCGGTGTCCATCTCCCTCTACTCTATTGCTCCCGTATACTGCTTTGCCTTTGTGACAAGGGTGTCGAGACTACCGTAAAGGAAGCCGATATCGGCGTGCCCGTCCGGATAGAGCACCACGGCTTCCGTGCCGTCCTTGTTGAAGCCGACGGTCAGCTCGGCGTAGATGTCCGTGACCGGGATCCGCATGATGACGGCGAGGTTTTCCGTGCTGGCGACGACAGCCTGCTCCTCCATGGAGGAAACAGCAATCACGTGCTTCCCGTCCGCGGAAAACTGGAAGGTTCGGCACATGGCGCCGGTTTTTATGCTTCCCAGGCAGTCCCCGGTCTGCAGGTCATACAAAACCAGGTTTTCAACGTAGGAACCCAGTGCGAGAGTATCCCCGGAAAATGCCGCGCTCAGCCGGGTGTAGCCATTGCCCGGAATCGTCATGACCGGATCCGGAATCTCCGAAGCCCGGAAGATATCCACCTCCTCCCCGCGAATCATGGCCTGCCATTTGTTATCCGGAGAAACGAAAACATAAGGCAGAGTCACTTCATTTGCCGGATGAAGCGTGTAGGTCTTTCCCTCAAAAACGTAGACCAGGCCCGGCGCTTCCGTCTCGGAAGTAACCATGTTTCCGTCCGCGTTCACGGCGTAGAAGGTGTTCCCGTTCCAGCTTCCGGTGAGCGGGAGGCACACGGACATGCCGGCCAGCTCGTCTTTCGGATAGCTTTCCCGTGTTTCCGTGATCAGGCTCGGCAGAACATCCTCCTCTTCCGGCATAAGGTTGATGAGGCAACCCCCGGAGCGGAGAGGCATGACCAGGCGACCGGCGGCAAAATCAAGACCGTAAGTCAAATGGTCACTGCCGGAATCATAGACCGTCTCCCGGTCATGAATCCGATAGATCTGAACCTCCCCGTGGCTCGCAATCAGCGTATCGTTATCCGCAAATGCCAGGGAGTAGAGGGTATTGCCGCTGTTGTGTCCCTCCGTCCAAAGCTCCTCACCGGTTTTAGCGTCCCAAAGCGTAAAACCGTCAGAGGAATTTGCCGAGGCCAGAAGCGTTCCGTCTGGGGAAAGCGAGCCCTCGTGCTCCGAGCGGCACGCCTCCTCAAGGGTATCTGTCCGCAGGTAGACATACTCTTCACCGTCTTGATACCGAAAATGCCAGCCGTCCTCCGTAAAATATTCCGTGAGAACATAGGTGGAGGCCTTCCCTGTCCGCAGCACCTGTGCGGTTTCCGTATCCACAAGCCAGAGGATGTCTCCGTCGGACCAGGCACCAAGCTTGCCCGCACGGTGCAGCTCGACCTTACAGGAACCGTCACAGACAAGGCCCTCCAGCTCCGTCAGCTTTTTCGCAAAGGGGTCGTAGAGGGCCGTGGCTCCGGTTTCCTCCCGGTGAACCGGCACCTTGTTGTTGGCCGTCAGGCCGAAGCAGGAGAAGACAAAGCCCTCCGGCAGCTCTTCCGACAGCGCTTCCGTTCCGTCCGCGCTGTTATACAGAGTCAGCGAAGTATCCGAAAAACGGCAAATGTATCGGCAGTCAGGGGAGAAATCCCTCCCGGATCTGCCAAACCAGCCGTAATCCTTTATGGAATAGAGTCTTTCCCCGGTCATGGAGTCGTAGACCTGCAGGCTGTTGTCCGCCTGCCGGCAGGCGACGTATTTCCCGTCATTGCTGAGAGACGCCCCGCGATGGAGAACGCCGTTGTCCTTGAGAGACCCGATTTGGGAAAACAGCTCCGGGTACATGGCGGCCTCCATCGCTGCGGAGACCGCCGTGTCATACTCGTCCCCGAAGATACGGCTGCCCTCGTACGCCTGCAGGGCATAGACCAGACCGTTTCCCATCTCCCCTTCCGACGTGGAACGCACGGATTTTTCAATCAAAAGATCGGTCGCTTTCCGGGCCGTGGCGTTTCGCTCCGCTTCCAGCATATTGTTTTTATAAACGGCATAAACCGCAAAGCCTGTCATGGCGGCAAGCACGCAGGAGACAATGCAAAGACCCTGACGGAGCGCCCGCTCCTTATCCCTTCTTTTGAGCTCATAAAAATCGAGGTTCAGCATGCGGGCGACAATGCGAAGCTTCTCTGTCCGAAGCTGCTTTCGCATATTTCCCCGCAGGTCCGCGGCCAACGGTTCGACATCGACCTTTCCCTTCTCCGGTACGGGCTCAGCCGTTGTGATCTGGGGCGGATAGCTTTTATTTGGCTCACCTTCGATTAGCACCGGAATGATTTTGTCCTGCCGGCCGTGCTGGATGAAAAAGTCCACCTCCCGAAGGCACCAGGCCGATTGCGGAAGAGCCGGACTGCAGATCACAAGCAGCCACTTGCTCTCCAGAAGTGCTTTTTCGATGCTGGCTCCCAGATCATCGGCAAGCGGGAGCTCATCCTGGTCCCGGAAGCAGCGGGCCAACTTTTTCTTTCCGGTCTTTTTTCGGATATCTCCGGGAATTCGGAAGGTTTCCAGAGCCCGCTGCACCGCCTTCGCCACGGCAACATCCGCAGGCAAATGCCGATAGCTGATAAATGCACTGTAAACATAATCCATTTGTCGTTCTCCTTCGCTAAACGGGTCCCAAGGTTACAAAAACGTATCCAGGCAACCGTTTTGTGACCAGCTGATTCTGGTAACATCATTATAGCAAAAAAACGGGAGCAATTCTTCTGAATTTCTCGAAATTCTGATTTCACAAAGATTTCATTCCCACTTTTTCTGATTTGTGTTATAATCAGGAAGCTGTGAAATACCGATATTGTCCACAGCGATTATTGAATGCATGGTCACCGGAGGATAGTGTGCCGTAGCACAGGGGATCGTAGACAATTGTCTGCAGGCCGCCTATCGGATAAGGTGTCGGGTGAGCCCGGTTAGATGTTTTTATAACATCGCCGGGTATTTTTATTCACAGAGCCGCGTAAGGAATTAAGCTGCCTTCGGCAGCACGCGGCTCGCGAGGAAGGGCAGAGTTTCGGCATTCGCCTCCCTCCGCCCTATTTTCCGGCGAAGATAGGAGGAAAGATTTATGAGCAAGGCAAAAGTAACATTGCTTCCGTTGACAGAGGATGACAGGGAACAGTTCATCAAGGACAATCAGTGGACGTTCAAGTACGGCTCCATGGAGGAATTCGGACTACGGAATGACCAGTTCGAGGAAGACGGAGAGATTATTTCCAGAAAGACAATTGAGGATAGCATTGATCAGGGGGAAGCCTACCGCATTCTGTGCGATGGAGAAAAGGCCGGCGGCGTTGTAATTCGCACGAAAGACGACAAGGGGGAATTGGAGCTTTTATTTACCCTCCCTGCTGTCCACGGCAAAGGCGTAGGCTATGCGGCCTGGTGCGAGATCGAGAAAATGCATCCAGAAGTCAGGGTATGGGAAACATTTACGCCATACTTTGAGACAAGGAATATTCATTTCTACGTCAATAAATGCGGATTCCATATCGTGGAATTCTATAATCCGTTCCATAAAGGACCAACGTGTCCGGATGATGAAATGCATGAGGAAGAGGATGCAAATGGAGGAACCGGTCTTGATTTCCTTTTCCGAAAAGAAATCAAAAAATAAACATAAATGAACTTGAAACGGGAAAGCGAGAACTTACAAATAGCATGAAAAACGTACTCCTGGCGCTTGCAGTCATTCTGCTTGTATACACGTTGAGCTTCCTTATGGTGGGCTTCGTGCGAAAGAGGCTCGGGCGGAAACCCTCCAAAATCCGGCATTTCCTGCTTGGCTTTTGCACCGGCACGGTTCTTCTCTTCGTCGTGGGCCTAGTATTCGTAAACATCCACTATTCCGCAGATGCGGAGGCCCTCGCCGTGCTGAAAAGCCCGGAGGGCACGACGGTCAAGACCATCGACGGCGGCTATTTTCTGGACGGCCCGGGGGAGGAGACCGCGCTTGTTTTTTATCCGGGCGCGAAGGTCGACGCGGAGGCGTACCTTCCCCTCCTGCAGACCCTCTCATCGCAGGGCATCGACTGCTTTCTTTTGCAAATGCCGCTCCGCTTTGCCCTTCTGGGCATCGACGCTGCGAGGCCCATCCTCGACCAATATAAATATGACAAATGGCTCCTCGCCGGGCATTCCATGGGCGGTGCCGCGGCGGCAAATTTCGCCGCCGCAAATGAGGGAGCCGTCGAGGGAGTCGTCCTTCTTGCGGCCTACCCGGCGAAAAAGCTCGGTGCTTCCACGTCCCTCCTCACTATCTACGGAACCGAGGACAAGGTGCTAAATCGCGACTCCTACGAGAACTCCAAACCCAACTTCCCGGCAAATGCAAAAGAAGTTGTCATCAAGGGCGGCAACCATGCGCAATTCGGCAACTACGGCGAGCAATCCGGCGACGGAACGGCCAGCATTTCAAGGAAGGAGCAGCAGACGAAGACGGCAAATGCGATTTTGGAGTTTGCGGAGAGCGTGGGGTGAGGGATATCTTTCACTGTTTAGGTGGTTCTTAACTGCAACTATAGTAATCTTTGTCGTTACAGTTCAGGCGGTCCTCGTTTTTTGTCATTCTGAGGAGCGAAGCGACGAAGAATCCCGTTAACATTGCGAGAAAACTTACGGGATTCTTCGGTTGCCTTAGCATGCAGAAAAACGTCCATACCTTAGTATCCAGCAGAAACGTCCAGTGGACGTTTCTGTCGGAGTG
>CADCQU010000009.1 GCA_902803635.1 uncultured Lachnospiraceae bacterium
AACGAAAAAGAGAGCCTTGCGGCTCTCTTTTCCGTTCTTTCATGAGGGGGGAGATAGTGGATAGTGTGGATGGTATTTTGCTATCCAAGACATATACTACAGGAAAGATATGTGCAGGTTATGTCCCCTAAAGAAAGAAAAAATGAATTTTATTAAGAGATAATAAAGAAAACTTCAATTAGTTGAATGGAGAGAAGCTTTCCTGCGAGGAACATCCCTGAAGAGATTCTTCGCTTCGCTCAGAATGACAGGAGAGGAGCTTTCCTGCAATGCACAACCCTGAAGAGATTCTTCGCTTCGTTTCGCTTCGCTCAGAATGACAGGGGTTTATATTTTTATCACCCCGAACACGGAGAGGAGGGAGGCGATGAGGATGATGGCGACGAAGGCGGGGCAGACCCAGCGGATCATGAAGGAGAAGAGCTTCTTCCTTCGGAAGGGCATGCCGCCGTCCTCGACTTCGAGGACGATTTTGCCGATGCCGATGACCCGGACCACGAGGAGGCAGGTGAGGAGGGCCGCGATGGGCATCATGATGGAGTTCGTCATAAAGTCGAAGAAATCGAGAATCTGCATCCCGAAAATATTGAAATTGGCCCAGGGGCCGTAGCCGAGGCAGGAGAGCGAGCCGAGGGCGAGAATAATAATGCCGGTGATGGTCGTGGCCTTGACGCGGCTCCAGCGGAAGCGTTCCTCCAAGGTGAAGACCACGCTCTCGGTGAGGGCGATGGCGCTTGTGAGCGCTGCGAAGAGGACGAGCGCGAAAAAGAGGGTGCCAATGATGCCACCGCCGGCCATACTCATAAAGACCTTCGGGAGGGTGACGAACATGAGCGAGGGGCCGCCGCCTACGGCTGTCTTCTCTCCGCCGGAGTAGGCAAATACGGCCGGGATGACCATAAGGCCAGCGAGGATGGCGATGCCCGTGTCGAAAATTTCCACGTTGGTGGTGGCGCTTTCGATGGAGATGTCCTTCTTCATGTAGCTTCCGAAGGTGATGAGGATGCCCATCGCGATGGATAGCGAGTAGAACATTTGCGTCAGCGCCCCGACGACAGTTTTATACGAAAAATGCGAAAAGTCCGGAATCAGGAAGTATTTGATGCCCTCCACGGCTCCCGGGCGGGTGCAGACGAAGATGCAAATGATGACCGCCAAAACCACCAGTACCGGCATGATGAATTTGCTGATCCGCTCAATGCCCTTCTGGACGCCGAGATAAATGACCCCGACCGTGAGGAGGGCGAAGACGAGGAAGCAGACGAGGGTCTGGTCCGAGGAGCTGATGAAGGCGGTAAATTTGCCGTCCTCCGCGATTTCAGCGCCGCCGCCGGTGCAAAAGGCCGCCAGGTATTTGACGACCCAGCCGCCGATGACCGAGTAGTAGGGGACGATGAGGAGCGCGATGAGGAAGGTGACCCAGCCGCCGATGCGGTAGATGGGTTTTTTCGAGAAGGACTCGAAGGCATCGATAGGACATTTGCGGGTCATGCGGCCGATGGCCGTCTCCGCGACAATCATCGTGTAGCCGAAACTGATTGCAAGGATTATATAGATAAGAAGAAACACGCCTCCCCCGTACTGGGCGGCGAGGTAGGGGAAGCGCCAGAGGTTGCCGAGGCCGACGGCGGAGCCGGCGGAGGCAAGGACGAAGCCAAGCTTCCCGGAAAATAAGTGTCGTTCGTTTTCATGTGCTTTTTTCATAGTTGTTCTCCTGGGAAAAAAATGATACACCTATTGTAAGGTTTTTCCGGGGACTTTGCAAGAACGGGATTTTGTGTTACACTGTAAAGCATAATTGGATGTTTTAGAACCCCGTAAGCGGGGAGTGGATGCGAAGGACAAATGTATATTTTGAAGGGAGGAGCGGCAGATGGAACGCGGAAAGGAAGAGAACATTAAAACCAGATATAAGAAACTGCAGAACGGCAGCGACGTGCGCGGCTTCGCCCTGTCGGCGCCGGGGGAGCAGCAGAACCTGTTTCCGACGACGGCCCGGCACATTGGCGCGGCTTTCGTCTTCTGGCTGGCGGAGCGCACCGGCAAATCCGCCGAGAAGCTTCGGATTGGCATCGGCCATGACAGCCGCATCACCGCGCTGGAGCTGACGGCGGGCGTGGCGGCCGGCATCCTGGAGGAAGGGGCGGGCGCATTTGTCTGCGGTCTTGTGACCACACCGGCCACGTTCCTCTCGACTATGCTCCCGGAAAGCTCCTTCGACGGGGCCGTCATGGTCACCGCGAGCCATTTGCCGTATAATCGGAACGGGCTCAAGTTTTTCACACGGGACGGGGGCCTTGAAAAGAACGCGATTTCGGAGATTCTGGAGCTTGCCGCGGTGCGGGCCGAGGCGACCGGTCCGGCGCGGGCGCCGCTTGCGGACGTGGTGACGGCGGTTCGATACCATGAGGAGCAGCTTTCGGACAAGGAGGAAAAACCGATTGCGCGGGCGGGCTTTTCGGCCATGGCAAATGCCGAGGGTCGGGAGGCGGCTTTTGCGCGGACCGGCATGTTTGACGCGCCGGACATCTCGCGCTACGGCGTCGCCGGGGAGACCGTGTACGCCGCGAAGGCGGGCGGGCTTGAGCGGGAGGAGACGCTGAAAATCCCGGCGAGCTGTCAAAACCTTCCCGGGAAGCTTTCTGCCTTCCGGCTTGCCGAGGCGTACAGCCGGCACATGCGGGAGTTGATTTGCCGGGAGGTGGCTTCGGAAAATGCGGAAAAACCCCTTGCGGGACTGCATATCATCGTCGATGCGGGAAATGGCGCGGCCGGCTTCTTTGCGACGCGGATTCTGGAGCCGCTGGGCGCGGATGTCTCCGGCTCGGTGTATCTGGAACCGGATGGATATTTCCCGAACCATGTGCCGAACCCGGAGAATCCGGAGGCGATGGCCGCGGTTTCAAAGGCGGTCGTTACGGCCGGGGCGGACCTTGGTGTGATTTTCGACTGCGACGGCGACCGCGCGGCGGTGGTCTTCTCCGACGGGCAGGAGGTCAACCGCAACGCGCTAATCGCGCTGATTTCGGCCATCGTTGCCGAGGAGCATCCGAGGAGCACCATCGTGACGGACTCGGTAACCTCGGACGAGCTGACCGAATTTTTGGAGAAAAAGCTCGGACTTGTGCATTTCCGGTATCGGAGAGGCTATAAAAATGTAATTGACAGGGCAATCGCCCTTGGCGCGATGGGGACGGATTGCCAGCTGGCGATGGAGACCAGCGGGCACGGGGCCCTCAAGGAGAATTATTTCTCCGACGACGGGGCGTATCTGAGCGTCAAGATTATCAGCAAAATGGCGAGCCTACGCAAGGAGGGCCGGAGGATCGAGGACCTGATCCGCGACCTCGGGAAGCCGGCGGAGGCCCGCGAGGTGCGCATCCGCATTACGGGGACGGACTTCCATGCTTACGGCGAGGACGTGCTCGACGCATTTGCCAGGTTCGCCCGGGAGGAGGGCTGGAAGGTCGTCGAGCCGAACTACGAGGGTGTTCGCATCGCATTTGACGATGACGAGGTGAAGGGCTGGCTCCTTCTTCGGCTCTCGCTCCATGACCCGATCCTGCCGCTCAACCTGGAGACGGCGGCCGCGGGCGGCGTGGATATCCTCTTGGAACGCATTCGGCCGTTCTTTGCGGAATATGAACGGCTGGTTCTGCCGGAAGCATGAGAGATAGGCAACCAGAAAGGCCGTGGGGAGACGGATTTTTTGGCTGGTAACAAACAACGGACATTGAAGGGAGTATGAATATGTGGGCATTTGAGAAGACTTTTTACCAGATTTATCCGCTTGGATTTTGCGGGGCTCCGCAGAGAAATGACGGGAAATTGGGACATCGCATCCTGCGGGTCATTGACTTCATCCCGCATTTGAAAAAGCTCGGTGTCGGGGCGGTGCTCTTTAACCCGCTCTTTGAGTCGGAGGCTCACGGCTACGACCAGCGTGATCCACGCACCGTGGATGCCCGGCTTGGGACAAATGAGGATTTTAAGAAGGTTGTGGACAAGCTGCACAAGGCGGGGCTGCGCGTCGTGCTCGATGCGGTTTTCAACCACGTGGGCCGCGGCTTCTTTGCCTTCCGCGACGTGCAGGAGAAGCGGCAGTCGTCCCGCTACTGCGGCTGGTTCAACCTCAATTTCGGCGGGAACAGCCCGTTTAACGACGGCTTCTGGTACGAGGGCTGGGAGGAGGCCTACGACCTCGTGAAGCTGAATCTGAAGAATCCCGAGGTCCGCGAGTATCTTCTGGATACGGTTCGCTTCTGGATCCGCGAATTTGACGTGGACGGCCTCCGGCTCGACGTGGCCTACCTCCTCGACCACGGGTTTATCCGCGAGCTTCGGCAGGTGACAAATGCCGAGAAGCCGGAGTTTTTCCTCTTCGGCGAGGCTCTCTTCGGGGATTACAATCCGCTGATGGCGGAGGGGATGCTTGACTCGGTGACAAATTACGAGTGCTACAAGGGAATCCATTCGAGCATCAACAGTATGAACTTCTTTGAAATCTCGTATTCCTACAACCGCCAGTTCGGCTCCGAGCCCTGGTGCCTCTACCGGGGGAGGCATTTGCTGAGCTTTATCGACAACCACGACGTGAGCAGGATTGCCGACCGGCTCTCGGGGCCGGAGAACCTGCGCTCGGCGTGGGGCATGCTTTTTGCGATGCCGGGGATTCCCTGTATCTATTACGGGAGCGAGTGGGGCATCCGCGGACGGAAGGAGGACGGAGACTGGGCGCTCAGGCCGACCGTCGAGAAGGCGGAGTGGAACCATTTGACGGAGTTTGTGAAGCGTCTCGTGGAAATCCGGAACACGGAGAAGGCACTTTCCTACGGCGGTTATAAGAACGTGCAGATTACGAACCACCAGATGGTCTTTGCGCGGGAATGCGACGGCGAGACGATTTATGCCCTCTTTAACCTCGAAGGCAACCCGTGGACGTTCCGCGGTGATTACCTGTGGGGGATGAAGAGGGAGCTTTTTAGAGATGAGAGGATCTGGCTTGACGGGAGCTACACGCTGCCGGAGTACGGGGTGGCGTACCTGAAATAAGGGGGGAGGTTTTTGTATGGATGTAAGACGGAAGGAAGCGATGACGGAGGAGCATCTAAAGAGGCGCGAGGCGAGGCGGCGCGCGGAGAAGCAGAGGCGCCTCATTCTCCGCGTGATTCTTCTGCTGGCTCTGGTGGGGATTTTGGTGGCCCTGATCGTTCTGTTGCCGAAGGCTCTGGGAGGCGGTGGGAAGAGCGGTTCGCCCGCCACGCCGACGCCCGCGCCGGCGACGTCCTCGGCTGCGACGTCCTCGGAAGAGAGCGTCCCGGCCGGTCCTACACGCGACGAGGTGTTGACCGAGGCCCGCAGGCTGGCCGCGCAGTACGACTATGACAAGGCGGTGGCGACCATCGAGGCCTTTGCCGGCTACGACGCGGATACGGGGCTCGTCGATGAGATCGCGGCCATCCGGGAGAAGCGCGATGCCTGCGTCCCGGTCAGCGTGGTCGGCGTCCCGCACGTTTTCTTTCACTCGCTCATTAACGACAGCCGGGGCCTCGTGGTCTCCGCGACCTGCACCGAGGACCGCGTGGCGAAAAACAACAAGGCCATGTGCACGACGGGCGAGTTCAAGGCCTTTATCCAGAAGCTCTACGAGGCCGGCTACGTCCTCATCTCGCTCGACGACCTTGTCGTCAAGACAAAAAATGACGACGGAACGGTGACGATGGAGAAGAACCAGAACCTCTGCCTGCCGGAGGGCAAGAAGCCCCTCCTCATGTCGGAGGATGACCTTTCGTACTACCATGCCTACGGCGAGAACGGCGCCCAGGGCTACGCGGACCGGCTGGTTCTCGATGAGAACGGCCAGGTGAAGTGCGAGTTTACGGATGTCGATGGGACGGTGAAGGTTGGCGACTACGACATGGTGCCGATTCTGGAGACCTTCATCGCCGAGCACCCGGATTTCTGCTACCGGGGAGCCCGCCCGACCATCGCCCTCACCGGCTACAACGGCATTTTCGGCTACCGGACGAACGATTATTATAAGGAAGGGCCGGACGGGGAGGACCTCGGGCCGGTGCAGCAGGCATTTTTGCGGAACCACCCGGAGTACGACTATGACAAGGACTGCGCCGAGGCGGTGAAAATTGCAAATGCACTCAAAGCTCAGGGATGGACATTTGCCAGCCATACCTACGGGCACCGCGATGCGGCGGCGAGCACCGTGGAGCAGCTTGCGGCCGACCACGAGCGGTGGAAGATTGCGGTCGGGCAATTTGTCGGGGAGACCGACAAGATCATCTTCGCCTTCGGCGCGGACATCGGCTACGTCGGCGGCTACACGGCCGAGAACGAGAAGTATCAATATTTCAGAAAACAGGGATTCAACACGTTCTGCAACGTGGACGGAAATTTCGGCTGGATGGAGTACGGGACGGGCTTTGTACGCACCGGGCGCATCGCGATTGACGGCGTGACCATGTACAACGCGATGACCGAGGGCACGCCCTCCCACGAGACCTTCGCGAAGGATTACCAGCTTCTGGGCATCACCGATATCGCGAGCTTCTTCGACAAAAACCGTAACCCGGAATATTGCAGAAGCGAGTCTTAACGGAGACTTTATTTTATAGCGGCCAGGTGATGCAGATCACGTTTAAAGAAGTGTTTTGCAGGGGGACTTTTCTTTTATTTACGGTCAGGTAATGCGGATTACTTTGTTTTCGGTTTCAGGGAGGACGGCGTATGGAAACGGAGGTAAAAAGATATCCCGAGGAGCTTCTTGGATTTTTAAATGCGTGCCCGTCGGTGTACCACGCGGTGGAGAACCTTTCGAACCGCCTTGCAAATGCAGGCTTCCGGCATTTGTCGGAGGAGGAGCGGTACGACCTTGCCCCGGGCGACAAATGCTTCGTCACGCGGAATGGCTCTTCTCTTATTGCATTTGCCATCCCGAAAACGCCGGACCCGGCGTTTCGCGTGGTCGCGGCGCATGGGGACTCGCCGATGCTGAAGCTAAAGCCCCAGCCGGAGCTTCGGGAAAATGGGTTTCTCCGTCTCAATGTGGAGGCCTACGGCGGCGGGCTCTGGTATACGTGGCTCGACCGGCCGCTCACTCTCGCAGGGCGGGTGCTCGGACTGGAAGGCGGGAAGCTTTGCGAGAGGCTGGTGGCCCCGGACCGGGACCTTCTGCTCATTCCCTCGCTGGCGATCCACATGGACC
>CADCQU010000010.1 GCA_902803635.1 uncultured Lachnospiraceae bacterium
CTGATCGGGATTCCAAAGCAAAACCAGAGGACGTTCCGGAGGATCCAGTTTCCAACGAGAAGTCCGAAACCGATCCAGAGGTAAATGGAGCGGATGGGAATGAGGAAGGGTCGATGCAAATAGAGGCGTCCCGCGGCATTTCCTACTATATATATTAGAAGAAACACGGACGCGCTCACCAAAAATGGGTGGTAGAGGAAGGCCCGGAGCGGCTGGAAGGCCAGCATGGCCTCCGCCGCGCGGCTCATCCCGCAGCCGGGGCAGTAGATACCAAGGATCCTTCGCACGATGCAGGGCCGAAAGGCCGTCGTCGGCTGAAAATGCAGCGCCTTCAGTGCCACGAAGGCCACAAAGGCCGCGAGGAAGAGGCCTGCCAAAATTTTGTATACAAGCTTCTCCTCCTCCTCCGAAAACACCCTTCGCAACATCCGCCGCCCGCTCTCCTTCTTTCTTGTACTTTCATTTTGTTACCGCTTTGGTACTTCCCGGCTCTCCACTTCAAAAGAGCACCTAAGCACTGACCCGCCTTTGGCAAAAAAATGTCTGTTTCAAATGGAGCAGCCACTTAAGCCGTACACCGTTTCATCCGGGCAGTCTTACCGGTATCTGCCCCAACAAGGAGCTTTCATGCGCACAAATGCCGATCTGAAAACCTACGTCCGCACCCGCCTCAACGGCCGGTGGACCCGCCCCGTGCTCGTCTCGGGCATTTGCCTCTCTGCGGAGCTCATCCACTTCGTGGTGCTCATGCCCTTTGCGCTGGCCTCCGGGCCGATGGCCGCCATCCTCGGGACCGCGATTTCCTTCATCCTCTCGCTCCTCGCCTACCTGCTCACCGCCGGCGAGGCTCGCTTTCATCTGGCCTTTCTGCGCGGCGAGGAGCCCGCAATCATCGATATGTTCTCCGTTTTGAAGGAGTCGCCCGACCGCTTCCTGGTTCTTGGCTTTGTCTGGCTTCTGCCAGGCCTTCTGCCGAGCGTTGCGGAGCTCTGCATCCCGAGCGTCTTCCAGAACCCGGTTGCCAGCATTTGCCTCGGAGCCTTCTCGCTCCTCCTTTCGGTCATTTGCCATTGCTTCCTCGCGCTCTCGCTCTACCTTCTGGTGGACGACCCGAGCCTTGGCGCGGGCGCGGCCATGCGGATGAGCGCGGGCTTTATGCGCGGGCGGAAGCTTCGCTACTTCGGCCTCGTGCTCTCCTTCGCCGGTTATTACGTGCTCGGTATCCTCTCGCTCTGCATCGGACTACTTTTCGTATATCCTTACTTCCATCTATCGACCGCCGCCTTCTATCTCGATACGCTCGTAAGGATAACCCAGCAGCGGCAGGCCTGACAAGGCCCCCTCACCGCTGCGCGTCCGACTCGAGATTGCCTGTAGAACATACCGATAAAGGCCTCACCGCTGCGCGTCCGACTCCGGGTATGTCTTGTCGTAGAGTCCCGGGAAGGCCACCTGCAAAGCCAGCCCGATGCCGCCGCAGAGAACGGCCAGAACCAGCGGAAGCGCCGTCTTCTCCCTGCCAAAGGCCAGAAGGCCGATTCCCAGGATGACCAGCGCAAGGGAAATTCCATAGAGAACCCGGCTCGCCAGCGCGGCGAGCCTTTTTGCTTTGCGAAGGAATTCCTTGCGTTCCAGATAATAGTGGTTGAAAATCTGCCGGCCCACCTCTGAAGGCGTCCCCAGGCCTTCAAGCACGGCCCAAAGGTCCTGCCGCGTGGGCTTGTCCCCCTCCGTGTAGTCCTCCAGCATTTGGTAAATCAGATTCTTTAGCTTTCGCCGCGCCATAGGGCGCATTCTCCTGGGAAGCGGCCGCACGGCCTCCTCCACATAGGCGTCAATCCTTTCTGAAATCATTTGTATCCCCTTATCATCCGCAGGGCTCCCCAGCCCCGCGATATTCCTTCCTATTTTACCGCAACCGCGTGGCCGTGGCAAGGAGCAAAATAAGCCGCCTCCGGGAAAAAACTTTACCGTTTCAGGAAGAAATTCTTAGAGTTTTTTGCAAGAATAGTATTTTTCAGCGGAAATGTGTGGTAAAATAAAAGGAAGCGAACACTCTGCCCGCGAAGGCGCGGCAAATGAACATTGGGAGGTAAGGTATGCTGCATTCATTTACGAGAAACTACAACGATCTTTCCACGGAGGCCGGTTTCCAGTTCGAGTTTTACTGCGACTGCTGCGGCAACGGCGTGAAGAGCTCGTTCATCGAATCGTCCACATTCAAAAAGAAAAAGAGCGCCCAGCGCTTCGGCGGCATCTCGTCCGTCCTCGGCGGTTTTCTGGGCGGCCGCGCCGGCGACATCGGCTACGCCCTGGAGCGCGGCAGCAATTACGCCAGCAACAATCTGGACGACCGCTCCCCGCAGTGGCGGAGGGAGCAGGAGGCAGCCTTTGACCAGGCCCAGGAAGAGGTAAGGTCGCAATTCTGCAAATGCCCGTCCTGCAACAAATGGGTGGACGCGGACTGCTGGAACGAGGACGAGGGTCTCTGCATCGACTGCGCCCCGCGTGAAGCGGGCTATGTCGCAAAGGCCCGCAACGAGGCCATGCGCCGGAACATTGACGAGGCCGCCGATAGCGCTACGGTCTGGCAGGGTAAGATCGAGACCCGCACAACCGTCTGCCCGAGCTGCGGCAAGCCGGCCGGCAACGGCAAGTTCTGCAACTTCTGCGGCAGCCCGCTCGGCACCCAGCGCTGCCCGAACTGCGGCGCACAGGTAGCGCTCGGCCTCAAGTTCTGCGGCGAGTGCGGCTCCCCCATGCAAAAGAGCGGCAAATGCCCGAGCTGCGGTCACGAGAACGAGCCCGGCATGAAGTTCTGCGGCGAGTGCGGGGCGAAGCTGTAAGATGAAATACCAGGCCACATTTAAAATAGGAAAGAACCCCGCCCAGAGCGACGCGTCGATCTCGATTGAGAAGGAAGGGCTCCAGCTGGCAAAGACCTTCGTGGATTATGCGGACGTGGTGCGGCTCCGTCCCATCAACCACCGCGTCTTCCTCGACATGGCGGACGGCTCCGTCATCGAGATCTCCATGCTCGGCTTCTCCTACGACGGCTTCTGGGACGAGCTTTTGAA
>CADCQU010000011.1 GCA_902803635.1 uncultured Lachnospiraceae bacterium
TCCGCCTCTACTTTCTTCGCGACGTACTGAGAAATTTCCTCCCGCATATCCTCCATCGCCTTACACAACTGCTTCACGCCCCTTTCATCTTCCTTAAAATACCGCACCCGATCCGCCAGCACCTTGTAATGCATCTTGCCCGGATCGGTGCAGTAAAAATCATGCATCAGCCTTCCAAGTTCCGTGGATGCATTCTGGTCTTCCCCGTTTACATATATAATATGCCCCCATCGTCAAATGGCAGGTACGCATTCTGCTTTCCTTTTTTCGGGGTCTTTTTTCCCGCTCTCTTCCGTCTTGCCATAGCCCCTCCTTTTCGCCGTCCTCGCAACGTTGTTCTTTTTGACAAATGCAGCCCCTATATTCTTTCATGTCCGGCAGCCGATCATTTCGCCCACATCGTGCCCTATTTTCAGCCATTTGTCAACCCTTCCAGGCAAAGTGCGTAAAATCCTGATATAAAAACGGCAAAGTTCCATAAATTTTGATATAAACCAAAATGATTTCACCTGTCCCGGAGGTACGCCATGGCGGCGAGGGCTTGGCCGAGGGATAGGCCGCCGTCGTTGGGGGGGACGAGACTGTGGCGGAGGACGGTGAAGCCCTGTTTTTCAAGAGCTTCGTCACAGAGACGGAGGAGGAGCTTGTTCTGGAAGACGCCGCCGCTGAGTGCAACGGCGGTGAGGCCGCTGTCTGCGGAGGCTTTCTGTACGGCCGCGATGATTTGGGCGGCGAGAAGCCTGTGGAAGTCGTAGGCGAGGGAGCGGACATCCTCCCCGGAAAGGCGACGCTTAAGGATTTCCTGGAAGAGATGGTTGGTCGGTAGGTAGAAGCGGTCCTCCGCGGGGATAGGGGTAGTCAATTCCTTAGATTCCTTGGGGGATTCTTCGCTTCGCTCAGAATGACAGAAAGAGGGGGATTCTTCGCTTTTCCTCTTCTCCTCATCGGCGCAGCCGATTCGGTTCTGGGATGTCACGAAGGCTTCCCACTCCTCCGCCCGGAATTGCAGGGTGATGGAGGCTTCGCCTTCGTAGGTGGAGCGGAGGCGGATGCCGAGGATCGCGCTGACGGCGTCGAAGAGGCGACCCGCGCTGGTCGAGGGAACCGCATTGATGCGCTTCTCCTGCATTTGCCGGTTCAAAACGGCTTCGAGGGGCGTGCAGAGGTTAAGCTTCTTTGCGATTTCGAGGGCTTCCGCCTTCGGATAGAGGCTGTTGATCATGGAAATGGCGATGCGCCAGCCTTCTTTTGCGGAGGCGTCGCCGCCGACCTGGAGGAAGGGGTAAATGCTGCCAGCGCGTGTAAAGCCGTGCAGGTTGGCGATGAGGATTTCGCCGCCCCAAATGGTTCCGTCGGTGCCGTAGCCGGTTCCGTCCATGGACACGCCGATGACGGAGGAATAGAACTCGTTTTCCGCCATGCAGGAGAGGATGTGCGCGTAGTGGTGCTGGACTTCGAGGACCGGCAGTCCGAATTCGCGGGCGACGGCGGAGGTGTTGTAGCGCGGATGGAGGTCGCAGGACACGATTTCGGGCTCGGCCTCCAGAAGCTCGCACAGCCGCCGCACGGATTCGCGCAGGGCGTTGACCGTGCGGATGTCCCCCATGTCGCCGACGTAGGGCGATGGGTAAAGGAGCTGGCCCTTCCCGACGCAGAAGGTGTTTTTTAACTCACCGCCGATTGCTAAGACGGAATGCGATTTAGCTTTGTCGGCATTGGCTTTTTTGTCCTCGGTCCACCGGACGGGATCCTTCGTTTCGCTCAGGATGACAGGCGGATTTTGCTCCGTAGAGGATTGGTTGGACGGAGAATGTGCAGAGATGATTGCATTTTCCGTCTCTGGCAGGTTCGCCCAGAACGGCAGGGGGGCGTAGCCGCGGCTCCGGCGGATCATGTAGGGCTTCCCGCGATAGAAGTCCATCACGGAATCGTCGGCCCGCAGCCGAATCTTGCGGTCGTGGGAGAGGATGAGGTCGGTGAAATCCGCGATCTCGGCGAGCGCGTCCTCGTCGGTCCGGCAAATGGGCGCCCCGGAGACGTTGCCGCTGGTCATGACAAAGACGTCGGTCGGCATTTGCAGGCCGTCATCGTAGTCGAAGAGGAGCATTTGCACGGGCGCGTACGGCAGCATGACCCCGACATTCGGGTTGTCCGGCGCGACCGAGGGCGCAAGATGCCCGCCCGGTCTTCGCGGGAGCAGAAGGATGGGCTTTTGGTGGTTGTCGAGCTCGGCCTCCATCGCCGGTTCGAGGACGCATTCCCGCCGCACCGCGTCCAGATTTCTTGCCATCACGGCAAATGGCTTCGCCGGGCGGCGTTTGAGTGTGCGCAGCCTCGCCACGGCGGCCTCATTTGTCGCGTCACACGCCAAATGGAAGCCTCCGATGCCTTTGATCGCGACAATCCTGCCCTCCGCAAGGGCCTTGCGGGCGGCGATGATGGCGAGACGGTCATGGATGGGATGCAGGGGAGGTTTCTGCAATAAATATACTTCCGGACCACACTCGTTGCAGCAGACGGGCTGCGCATCATAGCGGCGCGTTTCGGCGTGGGTGTATTCCCACTCGCAGGTCGGGCACATCGGGAATTCGCCCATGCTGGTCCGCACGCGGTCGTAGGGCATGGAGTCGAGAATCGTGAGGCGCGGGCCGCAGGCGGTGCAGTTAATGAAAGGA
>CADCQU010000012.1 GCA_902803635.1 uncultured Lachnospiraceae bacterium
GAGAGAAGGATATTGCTCCTCGTCCGGGAGGGAGGGATAGGCGGCTGCATTTGCCGAAGCATTCTCGTCTTCCGGGAGGAGAGAAACGTCGGAGGCTTCATTTGCCTCTTCCGTTTCCAGATCCGGGAGGGCGGGCTCGCTTTTGTGACCTCTCCTTTTTCTTTTCGATTGCCCGCTGATGCCCTGGTGCTCGATCTTGTGCCAGCGGCGGGTCGGGAAGAAGAGAGAGTAGAGCGAGCAGACCGTGTAGAAGAAGAGGAAGATCGGGAACAGGAAAAAGCCGGGAAGCAGCTTCTTGAACGGGATGTTCGCGAACTTCGTCGTCATGCGGGTCATGATGTAGGTCGCGGCCAGCGAGAGCACGATGAAGATAATCTGGAAGAGGCGGGCGTGCTGGAAGGTGGAAATATAGACGACGTTGATAATGATGGTCAGGATATTTCCGAGCACGGTCGCGGGTCCTAAGAAGAGCAGGATGATGTTGTCAAGGAGCTTGACGGACCGCGTCTTGCCAAAGCGTTGGACAAGGTCGCCCAGGTAAATGCCAAGAATCTGATAGCTTCCGGTACACCAGCGGCAAATCTGCTTGAGCATGACGAAGAAGTTCGAAGGCTGCTCGTCGTAGCAGACCGCGTCGATGTTGAAGGCCACGCGGCGGTTCCGGAGGGCATGCTGGATGGCAAATTCGACGTCCTCGGTGATGGACTTGGTCTTCCAGCCGTACTTTTGCAGGATGTCCCGGCGGACGGTGAAGCCGGTTCCGGTGAGGAAGCAGGAGAGGCCGAGCTTCTGGCGAGAGTACGAGAAGAGGACGGAGTAGCAGGCCCAGTAAATCGCGTACCACTGCGTGATGATCGAGCGGTAGGGCTCGCCGCCGAGACGGTTGCCCTGAATGACGTCCTCGCCCTTATTTAAGGATTCGTTCATGTGGGTGAGGAAGGCAGGGTCTGCAACGTTGTCCGCGTCAAATATTGTGAATGCATCGTATTCATTTGGATGCGCACCAAGGACTTTGTCAAGTCCCCAGGCCAGCACGTCGCCCTTGCCATTTTGCGGGCCTTCGTTCCGTTCCATGACCGTCACGCCATGAAAGGCGCGCGCGACATTTGCCGTGTTATCCGTGCAGTGGTCCGCAAAGACGTAGGTGTGGTAGAGGGCCTTTGGATAGTCGAGCACTTCAAGCGACTCCAAAAGCGCGGAAATAGCATTTTCCTCGTTGTGGGCACAGACGAGGATGGCAAATTTGTTCTTCGGCTCCGAGGGGCCGGGTTTCTGCCGAATCTGGATGATGCCAAGCACGGCAACGCCAAATTGCCAAATGACGAAGAGCATTGAGAAAAATTGCAGTAAAATTAGTATGACCAGAAGAGCAATGAGCATGATTACCTCCAAGTGAGGAGTTTTGAACGAAATGTCCTGCTTCCTATTTTATACTATACGGAACGAAAACGCAACTTGAAACGTGTGGAAAGCGGCGTTATTCGTCGGGGTTGGTTGAGGCAGTCGGGAATATCTTAACAGGTTACTTGACAAGGGACTTGTGGGTTTGTACAATAGCTCTGTATAGATTTGTAAGAAGGCTTTACGAAAGGAAGCATCCATGTTTGCATTTTTTCAGGAGTGGGATGCCAGTGTGCTTTACTGGATCCAGCAAAACCTGCGGTCGGATTTTATGAATTTCCTGATGAAAGGAATCTCCTTTCTCGGCGACCACGGGATTTTCATGATAGTCGTGACGGCAATCCTTCTCATATTTAAGAAGACGCGGCGGTGCGGACTCGTGTCCGCGGTCGCCCTCATCCTCGGGACGGTCGTCGTCAACCTTGTCGTCAAGCCCATCTTCATGCGGCCGCGCCCCTATATAACCCTGACAGGCTTCGAGGCGCTCCTTCGCATGGACAGGGACCCGAACTCCTTCCCGTCCGGGCACACGCAGGCGGCATTTTCCCTGGCCGTGGCCGTCCTTTTGGCATGCCGTTATAATTGGATCAAGATAACGCTCAGCATCTTTGCCCTTCTGATGGCGTTTTCCAGGCTCTATGTGGGCGTGCACTACCCATCGGATGTGCTTTTCGGCGCCCTGATCGGTACGGCGACCGCGCTGATCGCGTTCGGGTTCCTTCGGCTGGCGGAAAAAAAGGTTCCCCCGGAAAAGCTCCGGTGGATGGGCGAACCCGCCCGGGCAGTAAAGGAGGATCTTTAAATGGGGCATTATGTGTTTTTGATTGGTCCTTTTTACCTGCTCCTCGTGATTTTTGTGGACAGCTCGCTCCTTAGGTGGCTGGCCTTCATGGTTCCGGCCCTCCGGAGGGAGCCAAATGCAGCGAAGATTGCGGCGGCCAGGAAAAAGAGCGAGCACGCGGCGAAACGGGCCGCGGAGCCGAAGATGAAATACTGGTTCGGCATCCTCTTCAGTATCCTGTATATCGGTGCTTCGATTCTCATGCCCATCGGCTATTTTGTGCCGGTCGGCCTGGTGCAGAAGGTTTTGCGGCGCATCGGCTACTGTATGTTGATTGTGAACATCTATCTCTTCATGGCCATCTTCCTGTTCTTCATCCTTGGGCTTTTGCTCTGGCTCTTCCGGGTCATCAGCAGGGACTGCTTCGAGCGCGGGACGTACCTTCGGATTGGGCTCACGATCGCAATCCTTGCCGGGCTGGGCATGGTCGTGTACGGCGAGATTAATGCCCGGATCATCCGCGTGAACCATTATGAGATTTCCGTGGACAAGGACGGCGGCAAGATTCCCGTAGGCGCCGACGGGAAGCCGCATTTGCGTATCGCCCTCATCGGAGATTTGCATCTTGGCTATAATGCCGGCGCGTCCATGATGCGGGATATGGTGGACAAGATTAATAAGGAAGACGTTGACCTGGTCCTCATCGCGGGCGATATCTTTGACAATGCCTACGATGCGATTGAGAATGACGAGGAGCTTATCGAAATTCTCGCTTCCCTCAAGTCCAAATACGCGACCCTGGCCGTGTACGGCAACCACGACGTGGAGGATAACCTGATTTTTGGCTTTAATTTCTCCGCCCATGACAAATTGCACGATGAGAGGTACTATAAATTCCTCGAAAAGGCGAATATCTCTCTGCTGGAGGACGAGGTTCTTGACCTCTTTGACGAATCCGTCTACATTGTCGGGCGCCGCGACGAGGAGGAACCCGGCCTTCGCCTGTCACAGGGCGAGAAGCGGAAGACTGCGGGGGAGCTTACGAGGAATCTCGACAAGTCGAAGATTTTGATTGACCTTGAGCATGAGCCAAAGGAGGTTCCCGAGGTCGCGGCGGCGGGCTTTGACCTGCAGCTGGCCGGACACACGCACAACGGACAGTTTTTCCCGCTTAATCTTGGGATTGGACGTATCTATTTTAACGCTTTTGGGTATAAGGTATATGAGAACAAGCTCCACACCGTGACGACCGCCGGTGTCGGCTCCTACGGCCCCTTCAACCGGGCCTGCGTGGATCCGGAGATTATGATTCTCGATATCACTTTCCAATAATTAGGAGGTTACTTATGAAATATTGCAGCAAATGTGGTGCCCCGATGGCAAATACGGATCGTTTTTGCCCGTCCTGCGGCGCTCCTGCCCAGGCGGCGGAGACGAAGGCAAATGTAATTCCCGCAGAGGCAAGTCAGACAAATGAAAACGCTGCGGAGACGCGGCAGGCGTACGGAAATGCCGCTGGTTCGCAGCAAATGTACGGCAATACCGCCGGTGCGCGGCAGGCAAATGGCAGTGCCTCCGGCCCACAGCAGAGCTACGGCAATGCGTCCGGTGCGCAGCAGGCCTACGGCCAGGCGAACGCCTACTCCGCAGGAAATGCAGGAACTGCCGGGAACGATGGAAATGCCGCCTGGCGGGCCGGGGAGGCTTCGGACACATCCCGCACATCGCCTTACCGTTACGATCCCGTGGGCACGGTGGATATTCTGGCCGGCAAGATGCGCACTATCGCCGCCGCCTGGCTGGTCATCGGCATCGTCCAGATCGTCGTCGGGGTCCTCAGTCTTTGCGTGATCGCCGGCATCGCCCCCCTTGCCATGGGCATTTACAACGTGGTGCAGTCCTCCCAGGTCCGCAAGAGCGCGGAGGCGTTCCAGCAGTGGCCGGTCGGCATCATCGATTATTTCACGAAGCGTGAGACGTCCGTGATCGTCATCCTGATTCTCAACGTCGTCTTCGGACTTCTTTTTGGTATCATCGGTTCCATTTTGGAATTCACGACCAAGAGCTACGCCATGGACCACCGTGAGGAGCTGTACATGGCGGAGGACATGGCGAGGAGGAGCGTGCAGTAAATGGCTGTGAAGTTATGCGATATAGCGGATGCGATGCGCTACGCAAACCTTGGCGTGCAATACTACTACCACGTGCCCTCCGGGGAGGTCATGGCCCTTCCGGATCCTTCATTCGCCATCCGTCGCGACCGGACGATGGAGAAGGACATGGATGCGCATCCGATGGACTATGTGAACCTGCCCGAACAGTACGTGGTGGACGAGGAGGTTGCCCTGGAGGACTTCTGCGAATCCCTGGAGGACGGCGAAGCCGCCGCAATCTTGAACCAGGCCCTCCTGTCCGGGGCTCCCGTTGGTTCCATCTACCAGGTGCTCGAAGAACTTCAGCTCCGTGAGCCATATGAGACCTTCTTGGACGAACTCTACCTCGATGCCGCCCGCGAGTGGTGCTCCGACATGGAGATTCCGTGGGAGGAGGATGCGGGGTAACTTTTTTGGTGTAAGAACACGGGAAAACCGTGTATATATAAAATTATTTATGTTATTTACGAGAGGAGAGAATCACCATGTTGCAGGAAATCATTGATGTTTTGTCGCAGTACACGGACTATCCCGCAGAGCAGATTGGCCCGGAGACGGACCTCGTCGAGGATCTTGAGCTCAATTCCTTCGACGTTCTGACCATTGTCAGCGACTTCGAGGACCAGTATGGCATCCACATCCCCGACGAGCAGATCGCAGAGTTCAAGACGGTCGGCGACGTGGAAAGCTATCTGGAGAAGAACCGCTAATCGGAAACACCAGGAAGCGGGAAGGATGATAAGAAGATAGTATCCGAATGGAATCTGTTTCGGATGAAGGAAGAAATAATTCCAAATTGGAACCGGTTTCGTATGAAAGAAGGAATGGTTCCAATTGGAAGCTATTTCGGACAGGGATGAAGGAGGAGTCTAGGAAATGGAAGCGTATGCACCTTATGAGTTGCCACAGGCGATTGATTTGAAACAGCTGATGAACAAGCGGGCGGATGAGTCCCCGGAGGGGGTGGCATTTTTCTTCACCGAGGATGACGGAAATGTCCGCAAGGTCAGCTGTGCCCAGTTCCGGGACGACGTGAACGCGCTCGGTACGTACCTCTATGCGAAGGGATTTCGCGGCGGGAAGCACTGCGGAATCGTCGGGCCGAATTCCTATGAGTGGCTGGTGGCTTTCTTCGCCCTGGCAAATGGCGGAAACGTTGCGCTTCCGCTCGATGCGCGTCAGCCGGTGGAGAACCTGATCCGGCTGATGGCCCGCGGGGACGCGGCCGCGCTTGTCTATTCCAGGGAATTTGCCCCCGCGGCACCGGCATTTGCCGCGCATTTGTCAAATATCTCCGCTGCGGCGGGCGAGGGCTTTGTCTCCCTCCCGATGACGGAATTTGACAAATATCTTGCGGAAGGGGCGAGCCTCCTTGCGGCCGGCGAGCGCGGATTTGTCGAGCATGAAATAGATGTACATGCACTTGCGGCGCTTGTCTTCACGTCGGGTACGACGGGCGAGCCCAAGGGCGTCATGCTTTCCCAGGACAACATCGTCTCCAACATCAACCAGGCCTGCAAGAACTACACGCACAAGGGCGTGGGCATGGGACCGCTTCCGATGCACCACATGTTCGGCCTCGTGGTCGGGCATCTCATGGTCTACAACTACGAGGCCCCCTGCTATATCGTGCGTAATCTCCGCAACGTACTCAAGGATTTGCAGGTCGCGAAGCCCACGACCATGTTTGCGGTTCCAATCATTCTGGAGACATTTGTCAAGCAGTTCCAGGTGATGGCAAAGCGCGCGGGCACGCAGCTCTCCCCGGAAATGATCAAACAGGCGACGGGTGGAAATTTAAAATATATTATCTGCGGCGGGGCACCCCTTCCCGTGCAATACGTGCAGCTGTTCCGGTCCTTTGGCATCGAGCTTTTGAATGGTTATGGCATCACGGAGTGCTCGCCGGTGCTCGCGGTGAACCGCAATGAAGACTATTGTGACGGCTCCGTCGGCCCGGTGCTCTTTGGCTGCGAGGTGAAGATTGACGAGGATGGCGAGATTTTGGCGCGTGGGCGGAATGTCATGCTCGGCTACTATAAGGATCCGGAGGGGACGGCCGAGGCGATGAAGGGCGGCTGGTACCATACCGGCGACATCGGGAAGATCGAGGACCACTATCTCTTTATCACGGGCCGCACGAAGAACCTCATCATTACGTCGAGCGGCGAGAACATCTCCCCGGAGGAGCTGGAGGAGAAATTCCTCACGGACCCGGCGGTGGCGGAGGCCATCGTGTACGAGAAGGGCGGGAATCTTATCGTGCAGATTTTCCCGGAGAAGGAGGCAAATGCCCCGGCCGAATATTTTGACGCGCTCCTTAAGAAGGTGAACCAGGGCGAGCCCGGGTACCGGAAGGTGCAGAAAGTCATCCTCAGGGAGGAGCCATTTGCCAGAAACTCCACGGGGAAGATCGTTCGGGCGTTGATTGAGAAGTAAGTTTACGAAAGATTTGTCATTCTGAGCGAAGCGAAGAATCCCGTGTGGGATGTGAGAATTTACGAAAAAATGCTGTCATTCTGAGCGAAGCGACAACTTAGTGTGCGAACAACAGTCCAGTGGACTGTTGTCCGTAAGAATCCCGTGTGGGTTATGAGAGAATGGCGGATTTTTCATGGAAGAAGATCCACAAATTGTTGGGTGTGGGAGGTAGACATGGCGAGAACGCTGGTCTTATATGAAGGAAAGTCGAGCTCGGCGGAGCGGGTGGCCGTGACGCTGGGCTGCATCATCGGGAAGGTGCGGATCCGGGAACTCGGAGAAGCCCCGAGCGATCTCGAAGGGTATTGCAACGTGCTCTTCGTCTGTAATTTTTATGGTACCCTGACGGTTGGCAGGACCAGGGACTTCATTAAGAGGAACAAAGCCGTACTCTCCATGTGCAGAATCGCCATGGTCGGCGTCGGCTTCTCGGACATGGGCTTTGTCAAATACGCCGGCTCCATCGAGGAGATGCTGCAGCTTCCGGAACGGATGACCGTGCTCTTCCTTCGCAACGAGCGGATGACCGTCGAGGTTGGGGCGCACATCGCCAAAATCTTCGGGCGGCCCGCGCGTCCACTGCCCGCCGAGGTTCTCTCCGAGGCGATCGCGGCATTTGCCGCCTCCCACCGGTTCCTCGCCCTGGCCACGGGGACGGGCGATTACGTGCGCTGCACGCCCGTGGAATACCACTATGCGGACGGGTGCTTCTATATCGTGAGCGAGGGCGGGATGAAGTTCCGCTCGATCCTCCGCAACAACCACGTCTCCCTGGCGATCTTTGAAAATGAACGGCAGCCGGACGGGCTGTTGGATGTCCTGCAGGTCGAGGGAAGCGTGGAAATCCTTCCCGGCAACTCGGA
>CADCQU010000013.1 GCA_902803635.1 uncultured Lachnospiraceae bacterium
ATTGAGGGCAGGAATTATGGTCGCGACCGTATCTTTGTTAAGAAGCGTCGTCATCATCAACCAGGAGGCAAGAGCCGCAAGGCCCCCGGTGCCGTCATTTTTCTCAGACATGCCCACGCCGACGCCGATGGCGAAGAGAAGGGCAATGTTGTCAATGAGCGCCCCGCCCGCCTTGATCAGGAAGAATCCGATGCTCGCGGGAAGGCCGGCAATCGCACCGCCCTGCATTGCAGAAGGGCAGAGAACGTAGCCAATGCCCATGAGCAGGCCGCAGAGCGGGAGACAGGAGACGGGCAGCATGAGCGCTTTTCCAAGCTTTTGCAAATATTTCATGGGGAACCTCCGGATTTGAAAATCGAACTGAAAATGATTTTTCCCGGAAGTATTGTACGCTTGAATCGAAAATGCCGCAAGCCTTTAAAAGTTGGTAGCTGAATAGCAACACGTGAGGGGCGTTACTCTATTCAGCTGACCCCCGATTTTCTGTCATTCCGAGGAACGCGTCCTTCGGACATCCCTGAATCTCATCGCCTACGGCGATGAGAAATGATGAAAAGCTCCGAAGAATCCCGTCAACTTTGCTAGGAGTCTTACGGGATTCTTCGCTTCGCTCAGAATGACAAGCCTTTATCAGAAGAGACTGCTGAACTGTAACTGACGGAGTGTGTTTACAACCTCACCCCCTCAAGACCGTCATATCGCACGCCAGAGAGCCGGAAGGGTTCCTTTCTCATAATGTCATAGGGTATTCCGGCAGCCTCCAGCTCGGCGAGGAAGGCTCTGAAGAATTCTTCAGAGGAAAAGGGCTGGCCAAACATCGCAAAGAACTGGTGATTGATGCAGGACAGCTCGACCATCACGTCCGTCACATTTGGTTCGCTGAGAAGATAGACTTCCCGGATATACGGATCCAGCGGCCCAAAGCTTCTGCTGTTCGCGTAGGAAACGCAGAAGCTTGCCCTGTGGGCTCTGATTCCCTGTTTTACAATGTCAACACACATTTGCAAGGGCAGCTGCTCCAGCTTCTCATATCCGGCCTTACGTGTTTTCAATACATACAGGGCGGTCTCCGGCTGGGCCTGTAAGATCAGTTGCCCGCGCGCCATTGTGCAGGCTTTCGAAACATCGTAAGCAGCCTTTTCCTTCGGCATATCCACATAAGCGGTGTTGACAAACATCCTGTAATTTTCGAAATTCCCAAGCAGAGCCTTGTTGTCAACGGAAATCAGGCAGGAAACGGTTTTCTCATTTGCCGGATCATATCGTCTTGCCGCCCTGGCAAGAAGCACGCTGAACAGGACATTCGGGCTGCCGTCATTTTCCTTACAAAACCGCATTACCTGATCCGCGGGGAACCGAAGGTAAATGGCCGTGCACTCGCATTTGCCATCTTTTTCAGGATTCTCCAACCTGTAATAATCCTTGACCGGAGGCTTCTCATAAAGCGGCTCCTCCGCGGCATCCAAATCGACATTTGCAAATGGATTGCCAATCTCCGCTTCCGGAATTTCATCGCCGGGCAAACGGAACCCGGTCGGATCAAATGCCTGCCCTGTCACAGTACTAAGATAACCGTACAGGACGCTCTTGAAGTATGGCAGGAAGCCGGCTCCGTCCGTAATCGAATGACAAATTTCGGCAGCAAGCCGGTTGCCTTCATATTTAAAGGAAAGCAGGTGATAATTCGCTTCCTGAGAGCAGAGCAGGATCGGATCCCACGTGCTCCGTATCACCACCGGAAGATCGTTGGGAACCACTACAAGGTTGTTCCCCTCCACTTTTACCCGTACATAAAAGTACGGGAAACGCTCCCTGAGCCGCTCTACCGCTTCCTGCAGGGCAGCACCATTGACAGGTTCTGTCAAAGTCGCACAGATCCCCATGGTATTCGGGTTATCCGGAGTGCACATGCACACTGTTGGCTCGAAAAATGCTGGTTTCATAGCTTATTCTCCTCGTTTTGAATTCCATGTAAAAATGGTTGTCATTCTGAGCATAGCGAAGAATCCTATAAGCCTTTCGCTACCGTTGACGGGATTCTTCGTCGCTTTTCCTCATTCCTCATCGCCGAAGGCGATTAGATTCTGGGATGTCCGAAGGACGCGCTCCTCAGAATGACAGAAAACGTTACATTGTGGTCTAACCGTACAGTTAGAAACTTTTGATATGTTTTCTCCAATCAACGGTGGCTCCCCCGATTTTTTTATTTTACCAGAATTTTAAATAAGCATCAATTCTGGTAATTTAAAATAAAAATATCAATCCTGAAAAGGCGGAGCTGTTCCACGTTCCCAAACAGCCCCGCCTTAAGTGTGTTTACTTCGTTACCTTTACCGCTTTAAAAGTTTTCCATGCGGAAAACAGGTTTCCATTTACATCTTTCTTATAGGCACGAATACGGATGTAGTACGTCTTTCCTTTTGTAAGTTTCGTAAGGTTCCCCTTAATGGTAGACGCAGATTTCACGTTTATGGACTTCGCATTCTTGAAATTCTTTGATGTTGCGTACTTAATCTGGTAGCCTTCCGCCCCGGCTGGTCTTTTCCATGCGAGGGCTATTTTCTGTCCTGCAATATTCTTGGCAGTACCAGCGGTTACCGCTGCTGGTTTTACCGTAATAACAAGATTTTGCTTTGCCGCGGAATAAGCACCTGACGCAGCAGCTTTAATCGTAATTGTTGCACGGCCCGAAAAATTCCTGGCAATGGTAACCTTCCCCGCATTTGTCACCCGAACAGACGGGCTATTGCTCTTGTACGTCAGTTTTCCAGTTCCTTCCTGCCGAACCTCCAGCTTAAAGGACTGAACGTTTGCAGAAGAAACCTTTGTAACTGCCTTTGCCGAAAGCATATTTTCCAGCCGCCGGACAGTCACTTTCATCTTGGCTTCTGCAGCCGTATAACGACGCGTTGCCGATGCCTGGACGGTAATAATCGCTGAGCCTGCGTAATTCTTAGGAATTGTTATCATACCATTTGCATCAACCTTGATTTTGGAGTTATTGCTGGTATATGTTAATTTGCCGTTACCCCTATAGAGAACTTCCACTGCTAATGTTTGGGGTTTCGAGACATCGACAGTGGTCACAATGTCCAAAACCTCTAACGTGGGTTGAATCGGGGTGCTTGTCGGTGTCGGTATCCGTGTGACCGTCGGTGTCGGCGTGGCCGTCGGTGCACCCGGTATCTCCGTCGGTGTCGGCGTGACTGGTGGTGCGACATAGCCTGCGGAGAGCAAATTGATAAGGTTCGTGGCGACTTTAATTTCGACCTGATAGTCGATATAGCCTTCG
>CADCQU010000014.1 GCA_902803635.1 uncultured Lachnospiraceae bacterium
GCCGGCGCGCATCGTCCTCTGCATGGTGGACTTCATGGCGCGGCGGAAGGAGATACGGTTCTCAAGCTGCAGGGCGATGTTCTCGGCGACGAGCTGCGCGTCGCGGTCCGGGCGCTTGATCCCCTTGATGTCGATGAGGACCTTGCGGCCGATGGCCTTGCCAAGATCCGCCTTGATCTTCTCAATCTCGGTGCCGCCCTTGCCGATGACAAGGCCGGGCTTTGCGGTGTGGATGGTGACGCGGACGCGGTCCGAGGCACGCTCGATCTCGATGTCCGAGATGCCAGCCACATAGAGGCGCTTCTTCAGGAACACGCGGATCTTATGATCCTCGGCAAGGTTCGCTGCGAAGTCCTTATCTGCATACCATTTGGAATTCCAATCCTTGATGATACCGACTCTCAGGCCGTGCGGATTGACTTTCTGTCCCATTTTGTTCCTCCTTATCTGACGTCCAGCACGATGGTGATGTGGCTGTTGCGCTTCAAGATCCTGTAAGCGCGGCCCTGTGCCCGCGGACGGATTCTCTTCATGGTTGCTGCCCTGCCCGCATAGCACTCGGCAACGTAAAGGTTCGTGCGCTGGAGGCCATTGTTGTTCTCCGCGTTGGCAATGGCGGAGTCGAGCAGCTTCTTAATAACAGAGGAAGCATACCTCGGGCTGTACGTCAGGATGCCGAGAGCGGTCTCCACATCCTTGCCGCGGATGGCGTCGAGAACGAAGCCGGCCTTCTGGACGGACATCCTTGCATGGGAAACCCGTGCCGACGGCCTTGTCTCGCGATTTGTCTCATTTCTTTCCCGTTTGATCTGGGATCTATGTCCTTTCGCCATGATACTCTCCTTTCTACACGCCTTTAGCGGCTCTTGCTCTCGGTCTTGCCGTGGCCCCTATAGGTACGTGTGGAAACAAATTCACCGAGCTTATGGCCGACCATATCTTCCGTCACATAGACCGGCACGTGCTTCCGTCCATCATGCACAGCAAATGTATGTCCCACAAAGCTCGGGAAGATGGTGGAGCGACGGGACCATGTCTTGATAACAGCCTTGTCGCCGGACGCATTGAGTGCATCGACCTTCTTGAGAAGGTGGGCGTCGGCAAAAGGACCTTTCTTCAAAGAACGTGACATAAATCTCTACCTCCTTATTTGCCCGAAGAAGACCTACCGTTGCGTCTTCTCACGATCAGCTTGTTCGACTGCTTCTTATGCTTCCTGGTCTTATAACCCAGAGCCGGCTTGCCCCACGGAGTCGTCGGGCCCGGACGTCCGATCGGGGAACGGCCTTCGCCGCCGCCGTGCGGGTGGTCATTCGGGTTCATGACGGAGCCGCGGACGTGCGGGCGGATGCCCATGTGGCGCTTGCGGCCGGCCTTGCCGATATTGATCAGGTTGTGCTCGCCGTTGCCGACGATGCCGATGGTGGCACGGCACTCGATCGGAACCATGCGCATCTCGCCGGACGGGAGACGAAGCGTCGCGTACTTGCCTTCCTTCGCCATCAGCTGGGCGCCGTTGCCGGCCGCGCGGACCATCTGGCCGCCCTTGCCCGGGATGAGCTCGATGTTGTGCACCATCGTACCGACGGGCACGCAGGAAAGCGGGAGGCAGTTGCCGACATGGACTTCAGCCTCGGGGCCGTTCATAAGCTTCATGCCGACCTTGAGGCCTTCGGGAGCGATGATGTAGCTCTTCACGCCGTCGGCGTAGCAGATAAGGGCGATGTTGGCGGTACGGTTCGGGTCATACTCGATGGTCTTAACCGTTGCCGGGATGCCGTCCTTGGCATTGCGCTTGAAGTCGATGATTCTGTATTTGCGCCGGGATCCGCCGCCGCGATGACGGCTCGTGATCTTGCCCTGGTTGTTGCGGCCCGCGGTCTTCTTGAGGCTGACGACCAGCGAACGCTCCGGCTTCTTCGCCGTAATCTCGGAGAAATCCGAGCCGGTCATGTGCCGCCGGGAAGGCGTATACGGCTTATATGTCTTAATGCCCATTTTTAATTCTCCTTCATATGTTTATCACGCATATTGCGTATAATTCGGATATCCTGCATTTGCCGTAAGGTTTTCATTTGACAAATGCCCGTCGCCTATCAAAGTCCGGCGTAAATCTCGATATCCTTGCTGTCCTCGGTCAGGTAGACGATCGCTTTCTTCTTCGCAGCCGTCTTGCCGTAGGTCATGCCGCGCCTCTTGGTCTTGCCAACGAGGTTCATGGTGTTGACCTTGCGGACCTTGGTGCCCTCGAACATTTTCTCGACGGCTTCCTTGACCTGGGTCTTGGTGGCATCCGTGTGGACGTAGAAGGTGTACTTCTTGTCGCTCATGCCGCTCATGCTCTTCTCGGTCACGACCGGCTTCAGGATAACATCGTAATATTTAATGTCAGCCATTACGCATATACCTCCTCAATCGCCTTGACCGCATCCTGCGTAAGGACAAGCTTATCATACTTGAGCATGTCGTAGATGCTGAGCGTCCCCGTGGAGGAGAGCTTCATCTCCGGAAGGTTCCGGGCCGAGAGAACGACGTTCTGGTCATTCCCGACGATGACGACATACGCCTTGTCCGCCTTGAGGTTCTTCAGGACGTTAGCCATATTCTTTGTCTTAATCTCATTGAAGGAAAGCTGGTCGAGAACGATCAGGTTCCCGCTCTGGAGCTTGTCCGTGAAGACGGACTTGAGAGCAGCCCTCTTTTCCTTCGGGTTCATCTTGATCTTGTAGCTTCTCGGTGTCGGGGCGAAAACCACGCCGCCGTGTGTCCACTGGGGAGCCCTTGTCGAACCCTGCCTTGCATGGCCCGTACCCTTCTGTCTCCAGGGCTTCCTTCCGCCTCCGGAAACCTCGCCACGGGTCTTGGCCTTCTGCGTGCCCTGGCGAAGCGCCGCCAGATGCTGCACGACCGCAAGATGTACCAGATGCGGCTTCAGCTCGGCCGCGAACACGGAGTCCGCAAGCTCGATCGTGCCGACCTCCTGGCCACCCATATTATAAATTGCTGTGTTAGCCATTTGAATCGTCCTCCTCTTCTCCGCGTTACTTCTTGAACTTGACGGTTTCTTTGATGGTCACGAGGCCCTTCTTCGGTCCCGGAACGGCGCCGCGGACAAGGATCAGGTTGTTCTCCGCATCCACACGGACGATCTCGAGGTTCTGGATCGTCACACGCTCGTTGCCCATCTGGCCCGGCATGCCCTTGCCCTTGTAAACCCTGCTCGGATCCGAGGACGAACCGTTGGAACCCTGATGGCGATGGAACTTGGAGCCGTGGGTCATCGGTCCCCTGTGCTGGCCGCAGCGCTTGATCGCGCCCTGGTAACCTTTACCTTTGGACGTGGCCATGACGTCGATGTGATCGCCGGCCGCGAAGATATCAGCTTTGATTTCCTGGCCAGGCTTGTACTCCTCGGCGTTCTCGAATTTGAATTCGCGGACGAAACGCTTCGGGGCGACCTCTGCCTTCTTGAACACGCCCATCTCCGGCTTGTTGACGAGCTTCTCACGGATGTCGCCAAAGCCGACCTGGACGGCCGCGTATCCATCCTTCTCCACCGTCTTAACCTGCGTCACATAGCAGGGGCCGGCCGAAAGGACCGTGACGGGAGTAAGAACGCCGTTGTCCGCAAAGATCTGGGTCATGCCGACCTTTGTTGCAAGTATTGCCTTTTTCATGTGTTCCTCCTTACAGCGGATCGCACGTCCGTGCGATCATGGTATGGTGTGTTACCTTGTCTTCATTTTGATGTCGATATAGACACCAGCAGGCATTTCAAGGCGGGAAAGCGCGTCCACGATCTTCTGGGTCGGAGCCGCGATGTCGATCAGCCTTTTGTGGGTCCGCTGCTCGAACTGCTCACGGGAATCCTTGTACTTGTGAACCGCGCGGAGGATAGTAACAACTTCCTTCTTGGTGGGAAGCGGGATGGGTCCGGAAACCTTCGCGCCGCTCTTCTTCACGGTATCCACGATCTTCGCCGCGGATGCGTCCACAAGCGTGTGGTCATACGCCTTCAACGTGATTCTCATTACCTGACTTGCCATAAAAAAAAGTCTCCTCTCTTCGTACCTTTTGCGAGTACGACAAGTGGTGACTGTACACGTAACCGGGTGTGTCCATCTCTTTTCGAGACGCACCCCTTTTCTCCGCATCCCTGGGTCGAGGACTTGGAAAGAGCACAGTGACTTGTCGCCAGTATCCTTACATGACATTCGCTCCACGGAGAACCTGCAACTCTATTATGTGCAGCAACTTCACGCTTCATCGCTATCATGTCACAGCAAGGGACATTATAAAACAAAACCCCTTGCAATTGCAAGAGGTTTTTTTCGTGTTTGCAAATCTTTTTTGTATTTTTTCCAGTACTTTGCGGGTAAAAACCTTCTAATTATAAGAAAGAACTATAATCAACCACGTCAAGTCCGGAAATGTCGTCCTTGCGGAACTCGGGGTCGCCGCCGCCCTTCTTGGCATAGTCCAGCATCTCGTCCAGGGACTTCCGGCGGGGAGGCGTGTTTTTCCGGCCCGCCCCTTTTCCTGAGGGCAATTCCTTGGTCTTCCCTTCGGCAGCTGCCGCCTCTTTCGCACTGCTCTCTTCCGCCTTTCCCTTTGCAACGATCTCCTTCGTCTTGCCGGAAGGCACCTCTCCCTCTGCACTTTCCTCGCTCGAAGCCGCCTTTTCTTTTCCGCCGTCCTTTTTAGACTTGTCGGCAAATGCCGCCCCTAAGGCGATTCCGGCTGCCGTTCCTGCCGCGGCCGCCGCGATTCCAGCAGCGGCACCCACGGTTTTCGCACCAGCTTCCACGGCAAATTCCGCCGCGACCCCCGCCGATGCCCCCACGGTACCCACATCACTTTCCGCGGCAGATTCCGCCGTTGCTCCCTTGGTTTCCACACCACTCTCCGCCGCAGCTCCCAATGCGGCCCCCGCAGTTTCCGTACCATTTTCCGCGGCAAATTCCGCCGCTTCCTCTCCTGCGGCTCCTTGCACGGCCTCAGCACCCGTCAAGGCCGAGGGTTCTGCGGCGGCTTCGGTCGTAAAGCTTAAAGCCTCCGAATCCGGATGCTCCGCCCGGACATCCTTCGTATCTCCCTTCTGCGCATCTGCGCTCCCCGAAGTCTCAGAACCCACCTGCAAGGACTCCCAGTCATACTCTCCGGCCGCATCCGTCGATGACAGGGCGGCCATGGACAGAATCCTCTGGAATTCCTCCTCGGAAAGTTCCCCGCTTCCCTCGGTTTCCTCCGTAGCCGGGGCAGGCTGTGCCTCCTTCTCCGAATCCGCCGTCTTGGCCAACGCGGCAGCCGCCGCTCCCGCAACTGCGGCCGTCCCTACGGCAGCTACCGCAGCCGCTGCCGCTGCCGTCCCAACGGACTTTCCGACAGCATTTGCCACGGGCTGTGCCGCGGCAAATGCGCCGCTATTGGCTGCATTTGCCGAAGTCTGCGCCGGGGAAGAGGTGCCCCTCTCGGCTGCATTTGCCGAAGCCTGCGCCGGGGAAGAAGTGCCCCGCTCCGGGGCATTTGCCGAGGACGCACGGGAGGCTTCCCTGCGCTTTTTCGGCTTCTCCTCCCTCTCCTCCTCCTCATCCTCCGGCTTCTTCTTCCAGACCTCGGAGAGGATGTAGAGTACGATGATAAAGAGTACGATAAGGCCAATGACGATCATGCCCTCGATGCTCTGCATGGCGATCACGGCATAACCAATGTAGGGAATGGTGAAGGAGACGCGGGAAACGTGGGCATTCACCTTTTCTGTCTTCTCCTCGGCCTCCTTGTCGAAGGCATTTTTCACGGTCATGGTCTTCATCGCGTCATCGACATTGACGACCTCGTATTCATAGGCCTCGTTTTTCGACTCGACGAGCACGAGGTCGCCGGGCTTCAAGTCCTCGGCCGTCGCCTTGCGTGAGTAGGTGACGGAGCCCACCGGCAGGTTCGACCGGATGCCGGTGCTGTCGATGATGGTGGTCGTAATCCCCATGATGGGGGGCAAAAGCAGGGCCACCGCAATGGCGACCGCGAGAATGATGAGGATGTTATCGATAATCTTCAGTGCCTTGGACATGGTCATGTTCCTCCCGCCGTTCCCCCCAAAGCAATGCCGAGGGTTCCTATAGATAATCTTAGTATAGCACTTTCTTCAAAAAAAGTACAGAACATAGTTTCAAGTTCGTCGAGTTTCCTATATAATACGCTTATCATCATCCGCAAAGGAGCCGCCATGGACATCGACATCAAAACTATTGAGGACCTCTCGCTGAACGCCTGGCCGTCGCACCAAATGCAGGTATACGATGGCTGGATTCTTCGTTTTTCGCATTTCTATACCCACAGGACCAACTGCGTCGAGCCGATTGGGGCCTCGATGCTTCCGCTCTCCGAGAAGATTCCGTACTGCGAGGGCGTCTACCGCCACTGGCACTCGCCGTGCATTTTCAAGATCAGCCCCATCGCGGATCCGGATTTGGACGGCATCCTCGACCGCCGGGGCTACCACATCGAGCATGAGGTGGACGTGATGGCCCTCCCGCTTTCGGCAAATGCCCCCTTCGAAGCAACGTCGAAAGCCTTCCATATTACAAATGCTCCCATTGCTCCAGCATTGGAAGCTTTCCATATGGCAAACGCCTCCGCCTCTCCAACGCCGGAAGCCCTGTCCGCGAACGCAAAAGCTTCCTTCTCCTCCCCTCCCGGCCTTATCCTCCAAGATCGCGTGGACAACGACTGGCTTGACGGACTTTTCCGCCTGAAGCGCATGGCCGACCCGGTGCACCACCGCATCGTCCCGGCCATGTACGCGGCCATCCCAATGAACGAGGTTGCCGCACGCATCGAGAGGGACGGCCGCGTCATCGCCACGGGCCTTGGCATCCTCGACCGCGGCCACATCGGCATCTACGCCATCCACGTCTCCGAGGACCACCGGCGGCAGGGCCTTGCGCGGGCCGTCGTCCTGGCCCTCCTTGCCGAGGGTGAGAGGCGCGGCGCAAAACGCGCCTACCTGCAGGTGGTCGCCGACAACGCGCCCGCGAAAAACCTCTACCGCTCCCTCGGCTTCCGCCGCGCCTACGGCTGCCATTTTCGGGTTAAAAATAACTAACTGTACGGTTAGCCACAATGTAACGTCTTCTGTCATTCTGAGGAGCGAAGCGACGAAGAATCCCGTCATCGACAGCAAGAAACTTACGGGATTCTTCGCTTCGCTCAGAATGACAACCATTTCCCAAAGAAGAATCCTTTTAATGCATTCATCCGTACAGATAGAAAAATATATAAGCCGCACGCTGCCGAAGGCAGCACGCGGCTCTGTGAATATAAAAAACAGGCGGGTCGCCCCGCCTGTTTTTTATATTCTGACCCTCAAACGCTCGTCAGATAGGCCTCGATCTCGCCAAGGGCCTGCTCCTCGTCCCCGCCATTTGCCACGATCGTGACTTCCTCGCCGGGAATCAGCCCCAAGGTCATCATGCCCATGATGCTCTTCGCATTCACGCGCTTGCTGCTTGTCTCGAGAAACGTCTCACTGGCATATTTGCTGGCCACCTGCACGAGCATGGCCACCGGCCGCGTATCCAGGCCGCTTTTCAGCTGCACCACAACATCCTTCCGAACCATCTAAGTTACCTCCTCCCGGTCTCCCGGGGCTTCCTTCTCTTCTTTCTTCCGCAAATCTGCGGCAATCTCGCCGAGCCGGCGCAACCGGTGGTTCACCCCCGATTTGCCGATTTTCGGTTCCAAGAGATCGCCAAGTTCCTGGAGTGTTGCATCCGGGTATTCCAGTCGCACCCTCGCCATATCCTGCAGCGATACGGGCAGACCCGACAAACCCATGTGCTCACGGATGAACTCGATGTCCTTCACCTGCCGCGCCGACATTTCCGCCGACTTCCGGGCATTTGCCACATCACAGTTCACCTGCCGGTTGACCATCCCGCGGAGTTCATGGTAGATGCGTACATTTTCCAGCTCGAGAAGGGCCTTCGAAGCCCCCATCTCGCCGACGGCGTACACGATCTGATCCCCCTCCTTGAGGTAAACGACCTCGCTTTGCTTCCGCCGCACCGTCTTCGCGTCGAGCCCGAACCCCGTAAGAACCTCCCTCACCCGCGCCGCTGTTCCCCCATCCGGACAGACGATCTCGTAGTGATAGTGCTTCTTCGGGTCGCTGATAGACCCGGCCGCAAGAAACGCCCCCCGAAGGAACGAGCGCCTGCAGCACTCACGCTTCAAAAGCATCGGATGCCGTACCGCGCGGAAAAAAGCCTCCGCAACGCTGCCTCCCGCAGACATTTGCCGACGGGAATTTCCAACCTCTCCCATCATAAAGGCTTTCTCATATAATGTAAAGAATTTTCTTTGCAGGATTGCATTTTCTGTACGAAGAATTGGAATTTCACCCGCATTTGCCAACATATCATCGGCAAATTCCCCCATCCGATCGCCGGCGAGGGCGTAGATGGCGGCCAGCTCCGCAATCTGGCAGTGCCGCCCCTCCGGCACGATGTCCGCAAGCTCGCGCTTCACTTCCCCGGAAAATGACATGGCTCCTCCTTTTCGAAGTCCCCGATAAAGCGCACCTCCGGTTCGAGCAGGATGCCGGAGTCGGCAAATACCCGCTCGCGAACATCGCAAATGACCGCGCAGACGTCCGCCGCCGTGGCGTCCCCCATGTTCACGACGAAGCCGCAGTGCTTTTCGGAGACCATCGCCCCGCCGACCCGATGCCCGCGAAGGCCGGACGCCTCGATGAGGCGACCCGCGAAATCCCCCTCCGGGCGTTTGAAGGTGCTGCCCGCGCTCGGAAGGTCGAGCGGCTGCTTCTCCTGGCGGCGGAGGCGAAGCTCCTCCATCTTTTCACGAATTTCCTCCGCCTTCCCGGGGGTGAGGCAAATGCACGCTCCCGTGACGATGGCCCCGATTTCGGGGATGTCCGTGGCCCGATAGCGGAAATGCAGCTCCGCCGGGGTCTTCTCGCAAATGCTCCCGTCCGGCATCAGGAGGCGGACCGTCTCCACGACATCCTTCATCTCGCCGCCGTAGGCCCCCGCGTTCATCACGGCGGCCCCTCCGAGGCTCCCCGGGATGCCGGCCGCGAAGGCAAAGCCGTCGAGCGAGGCCGCAAGCGCCGCCCGCGCGATGGCCGAGAGCGCCGCGCCGGCCTTTGCATGGATGCGGCTGCCCTCCACGCAAATGTCCGACATCGCGCGGCCGATCTCGACGACCACGCCGCGAACGCCTCCGTCCGCGACAAGGAGGTTGCTGCCCTTGCCGATGATGTAGGGCGAACCCCCTGCCGCATGGCAGACGGCAAGGACGCGGGCAAGCTCCTCCTCCGAGGCCACCTGCACATAAACGTCCGCCGGCCCGCCAATCCGGAAGGTGGTGTGAAGCCGCATCGGCTCCTCAAAAAGCACCGCCCCCTCCGGGAGGAAGGAGCGAAGCTCCTTACTTATTTCCTGCAACAACATGGCACTCTCCGTCCTTCCTTCGCCTTTTTATCCAAGCTTACGCCTCTGGCTTTTCTTCCTCGTCCTGCTCCTCAGGCTTCTCCTCGTCTTCCGGCGTCTCCTCGCCCTTCTCCGCCTCCTCGGCGGCCTTTCGAGCTTCCTCCTCGGCAGCCGCCTTCGCGGCCTCCTCAGCAGCCTTCCGTGCAGCCTCCTCCTCGGCGGCCTTCCGGGCGGCTTCCTCCTCGGCAGCCTTCCGGGCGGCGATATTTGCGCTCAGGAGATAATCCGCATCCACGGCCCGCTGCGTGTTCGGATAGCGCTGGATGATGAGCGTATACAGGGCATCTGCATTTCCCGGATCATTCTTTAACCGGAAGGCATGCGCCTCGTAGACAAGTACGTCATAATCATCGTCACGGATCTGCCGCGCCGCCTCGAACTTCTCGATGGCCGTGTCGAACTTGTTGTTGTTAAAGGCTTCGATGCCCTCGTACTTGAACTTCTGGAAAATGAGCTCGTCGATCTGTTCCAGGACGCGGTCGTACACCTGCACGCCGTCCACCGACAAATTCTCCTTGTCCACGACCGCGTAGGCGTTGCTCGCCCGGTCAATCGAACCATTTGCCGCCGCGTTCACGGCCTTCAGAAGGTTCTCGTAGTTCTCCGTCTTCGTCTGGGACTTCTCGATGCGCTGGCGGGCGTCGTCCACCGTGTCCTCCGAAACCTTGATCTGGGCATTGAGGTTCTCGATGGTCGTGTCGTGGAGGGCCATCGCCGACGAATATTCCGAGACGCGGCGGTTGGCCTCCTCGCGGATCGCCGCCGTGCGAGCCGGCATGAAGAGGAACCAAATCGCGGCCGCCCCGATGATGGCTCCGAGGACGATGTTGAAAATGTTCACCGTAACGCTCGTGTCCCTCGCCGCCGTCTGGGTCGGCGCGACCTTCTCCTTGCGGACCTCCTCCTCGCTCTCCGGCTCCGGCGTCTCCTTCGGGTTCTTCTGCCAGAAGGGCGCCTTGCCTTCGATGGGCGTCTGCACTCCCGTCACCTCGTCAATCTCGCGCAGGAAGCGGAGCGTCGTCGTATTCGTACGGTCGATCCGCACGGCCTTCCGAAGCAGTCGCCGCGCCTTCTCGTACTCGCCGTCCTTTATGTAGAGGAGCGAGAGCAGATGGTAGCCTTTGATGAGCTTCGGGTTCTGGGTAAGCAGCTTCTTCAGCTGGATCAGGGCGACGTCCTCGTTCCCGCTCTGGCAGTTCCGAAGGGCCGCGTTGTATTTCTTGATCGTGGAGTTGATGGCATCCAGCCGCCCGGAATCCTTCCGGAGCCGCTCGATGAAGTTCGTGGCCATATTTTCCTCGGGCTGCATATTCTTTGAGATGACCCACTCCGAGAGCGCGGCCACCACCTCGCCGGTCTCAAAATAGACGAGTCCCAGAAGGTTCCTCGCCTGGATATTCATCTTGTTGAATTTCAGGCTCCGGCGAAGCTGGTCGATGGCCCCCGAAAGGTCCCGCACCTGGGCCTTCTCCAGCCCCTGGTTATAGTACATCCCCGAGAGCACGATGGCCTGCTTCTGCACGGAAACGTCACAGCCGCATTTCGGACAATATACGGACTCGCTCAGCTCCTCGCCGCAATTCATACATTTCATAGATTCTCTCCTAAAAATCACTTTCTGACAAATGCAGCCTCCGTTGGTTTCTTGTTACAGTTCAGCTGCCCCGCGTTTTTTGTCATTCTGAGGAGCGCGTCCTTCGGACATCCCTGAATCGAATCGCCTACGGCGATGAGGGATGATGAAAAGCGACGAAGA
>CADCQU010000015.1 GCA_902803635.1 uncultured Lachnospiraceae bacterium
ATGCAGAAAAACGTCCATGCCTTAGCATCCAGCAGAAACGTCCAGTGGACGTTTCTGTCGGTGTGAACGTTTTTCTGTCTCGCTCAGGATGACAAAACCTTTCATAATGTAGAAAAACCTTTTCGAATGGTCACCTGAATAGTAACCCTTTCTATGCGAAAAATCAGCAACTCCCCCAGCCACAAAGAACCAAAATCAACGGTAAATAATATCCTCCCTCCCCGGTCCGTTGGAAACCATGGTAACCGGGTAGCCGAGCCGCTCTTCGATAAATTCGACGTAGCGGCGGCAGTTTTCCGGAAGCTCCTCGTACTTGCGGATCCCGCGGATATCGCACTTCCAGCCCGGAAGGACCTCGTACACCGGCTTCGCCTTCTTGAGGAGCGAGGTCGGCGGGAACTCGGTGGTCTTGAGGCCTTCGATGTCGTAGGCCACGCAGACCGGAATCTCATCGAGGTACCCGAGCGGGTCGAGCACCGTGAGAGCGACGTCGGTCGCTCCCTGCAGGCGGCAGCCGTAGCGGGAAGCCACGAGATCGTACCAGCCGACGCGCCGCGGACGTCCCGTGGTCGCGCCGTACTCACCCTTGTCGCCGCCGCGCCTCCGAAGCTCCTCGGCCTCGTCGCCGAAGATTTCCGAGACAAATTCGCCCGCGCCGACCGCGCTGGAATAGGCCTTTGTGACCGCGACGACCTTCTTAATCTCGTAAGGCGGAACGCCCGCGCCAACCGCGCCGTACCCGGCCAGCGTCGAGCTCGACGTGACCATTGGATAAATGCCGTGGTCCGGGTCCTTCATGGTCCCGAGCTGCCCTTCGAGGAGGATGCTCTTGCCCTCCTTCAGGGCATTTGACAGGAAGAACGACGTATCACAGACAAATGGCAGGACCATTTTCCGATAGCCTTCGAGCTCCTCCATCACCGCGTCCACGGTAAGGAGGGGCTTGTGATACAAATGCTCCAGGAGGACGTTCTTTTTAATAAGTATGTTCTCGACCTTTGTGCGCAGCGCGTCCATGTCCAGAAGCTCGCTCACCTGAATGCCGACCTTTGCGAATTTGTCGGAATAAAATGGCGCGATGCCGGACTTTGTGGAGCCGAAGGCCCGTCCGCCCAGCCGCTCCTCCTCGTACTGGTCAAAAAGGATGTGGTAGGACATCACAATCTGGGCGCGGTCGGAAACCAAAATCTTCGGCTTCGGAACGCCGCCCTTCACGATTCCCTCGACCTCCTCCACGAGCTTCGGGATGTTAAGCGCAACGCCATTGCCGATGACGCTGGTCGTGTGGTTGTAAAAAACGCCCGAGGGGAGGGTGTGGAGCGCGAAACGCCCGTACTCATTCACGATTGTGTGGCCGGCATTTGCCCCGCCCTGAAAACGGACGACGATGTCCGCCTTCTCGGCCAGGGTGTCCGTTACCTTGCCCTTGCCCTCATCGCCCCAGTTCACACCAACAACTGCTGTAACCATGGAAGGTGTTCCTCCTTTACAAATAAAACATGAAAAAGCTTCAAAAATTACATTTGCGTTCGACAATCTGCCAGCTTATACCTTGATTTCCCCGGTTTCCACGAGGGCGTCCGCATTTGCCAAAAGCACAGGGTTCACGACATTTGCCAGATACGCCTCGACCTGCTCGGGGGCGCGGCCGACGTACTTCGCCGGGTCCATCGCATTTGCCAGGTCTTCTTTTGACAAATGGAAGGCGGGGTCGGCGGCAATGCGGTCGAGAAGGTCGTTCTCGCCGCCCTCCTCCTTCACCACCTTGCCGGCCTCCATGGAGAGCTGGCGGATCTTCTCGTGCAGCTCCTGGCGGTCGCCGCCGGCCTTGACCGCGTCCATGAGGATGTTCTCGGTCGCCATGAAGGGAAGCTCGGCGAGAAAATGCTTGCGGATAACCTTCGGGTAGACCACCAGGCCGTCCGCGACATTTGCCGCAAGGTCGAGAATGCCGTCAACGGCGAGGAAGCCCTCGGGAACCGAGAGGCGCTTATTTGCCGAGTCATCGAGGGTCCGCTCAAACCACTGCACCGAGGAGGTGATCGCCGGGTTCAGCGCGTCCGCAAGGACGTAGCGGGAAAGGCTCGCGATCCGCTCGGAACGCATGGGATTCCGCTTGTAGGCCATCGCCGAGGAGCCGATCTGGCCCTTCTCGAACGGCTCTTCCACCTCCTTCAAATGCTGGAGCAGCCGGATGTCGTTCGAGAACTTGGTCGCACTGGCCGCGATGCCGGCGAGGACGTTGAGGACGCGCGTGTCCACCTTGCGGGAGTAGGTCTGCCCGGAGACCGGAACGCAGCCGGAGAAGCCCATCTTCTCGGCAATCATCGGGTCGAGCCGGTCGCATTTTTCGTGGTCGCCCGCAAAGAGCTCCAGAAACGAGGCCTGGGTGCCGGTCGTACCCTTGGAGCCGAGGAGCTTCAGGGAGCCGCGCACGTAGTCGAGATCCTCGAGGTCCATCATGAACTCGTTCATCCAGAGCGTCGCCCGTTTGCCGACCGTCGTGGGCTGGGCGGGCTGGAAGTGCGTGAACGCGAGCGTCGGCAGGTCCTTGTATTTTTCGGCAAATGCCGCGAGCCGCTTGATCACGACCAGGAGCTTCGCGCGGACCAGGTCAAGGGCGTCGCGCATCAAAATGACGTCGGTGTTGTCGCCGACATAGCAGCTCGTCGCCCCCAGATGGATGATGCCCTTCGCGTTCGGGCACTGGAGGCCGTAGGCGTAGACGTGGGACATGACGTCGTGGCGGACGATCTTCTCGCGGGCCTTGGCATCCTCGTAGTTGATGTCGTCGGCGTGGGCGCGAAGCTCCGCGATCTGCTCGTCGGTGATGGGGAGGCCCAGCTCCTTCTCGGTCTCAGCGAGAGCGATCCAAAGCCGCCGCCAGGTGCGGAACTTGCGGTCCGGGGAGAAAATCTCCTGCATTTGCCGGCTCGCGTAGCGCTCCGAGAGCGGGCTAACGTAACGATCATAATTTTCCATGGCAACTCCTTTTCAAAAACGAAACCATGTATATCAAACCAATCGTTTATGATACTATATTTTCCCCCCTCATGCAAGAACCCAAGCAAAGACAAATTATACAAAATGTAGGCGGGCGTTACAGTTCAGGCGGCCCCGTCGAAAATGGACGCTTTGTTTTGTAAAGGAATTGTCATTCTGAGCGAAGCGAAGAATCCCGTAAGATTTCTCGTA
>CADCQU010000016.1 GCA_902803635.1 uncultured Lachnospiraceae bacterium
AGACTATTGTAACATATAATTAGAAAAAAGCGAATGAAAAGATAATAAAATGTGCAATTTTTTTTAAAGTCATGGGCATGATTTTCATTTTTTCGTTTTTTCGACGGGAAACCTGTGGTACAATAGGGGAGAAGGGGGATTTCGACAAAGACCTCTTCAGGGAAACGATATAAAGCACAGCAAGGCGGGGAAGGTCACCCGGCCTTGGCCACGTCAGGAGGGAGAGATGGGCATATTTAATAGGAAGAAAAAGCAAAAGGAAGCGGAGGAGGGCGAGGAGAAGAAGATTATCTTCGACAAGATCCCCGCAGAGGAGCTTGCAAAGACCGGAGACGCTCCGGAGGAGCATTTGCCAGAACCGGAGGAAAAGCCGGCGGAGGAAAACAGGGGGCGTTCGGGGACCTATCCCCCGAAGATGATGCGACTCTATCCGCCGACGGCGAAGTTCCCGGAGGACGAGGACACGGAGAAGCTCCTGAGTTATTTTATTGACAAGCACAAGCAGGAGAACAATGCGCAGAGCATGTCCGCGGTTTTGAGCTCGCTGCCGCCGGCGAAGTTCTGGGTGCCGATGCGGCTTCTGCTCCACAAGGACGACATGGAGCGGCTGCAGAAGGCCAATGCGGCGGGTGAGAAGTTCGCGCCGCAAAAGCCGGTGAAATTTGCCCCGGACGTTCTCAAGGACGGGGAGGGGAGGAGGTTCTACCCGGTGTTCGTCCTGGCCGAGGACATCCCGGAGGACTATAAGAAGAAATTCCAGTGGGCGAAGCTGGAGTCGGGGCACTGCCTTGGAACCGTGGTACGGGACGAGAACCTGACGGGCCTCGTCTTCAACCCGTTTACCTCCGGCCTGGTCCTCCCGCGGGAGACGCTGATGCGGATTATTACCGTGCAGGACCACAAGGAGACTCCCAAGGAGGAGACGGAGGGCCTGTACGGAGCCGATTCCTGAGGCGGGTTTTTCCGCCATGATATAGATATGCAAATGCAGCGATGCAAGAAACGAGGTGAAGAAGATGAAAAAGATTGTGGCGCTTCTCCTTACGCTGGCCATGGCCCTGTCGCTTGCGGCCTGCGGAGGGGGGAAGAAGACGGATTCCGGCAGCAGCTCGGGGGCGAAGACGGACATTGCCTTTATCACGGACATGGGCAATATCGACGACCAGTCCTTCAACCAGTACACCTGGGAGGGCGTGCATCAATTTGCCGAGGAAAATGGCCTTTCGGCAAATTATTACAAGCCGTCGGAGGACTCGGACGCGGCGCGTCTGGAGCAGATGGACAATGCCGTGGCAAATGGCGCGAAGGTCGTGGTGATGGCGGGCTACCTTTTTGCCTCGTCGCTGGCCATGGCCCAGGAAAAATACCCGGATATCCAGTTCCTGGCGGTGGACATGGGAGTGGGGGACCTGCCGGATCCGAAGAAGAATACGTCTCTCATCAGCTACCACGACGAGCAGGCCGGGTACCTTGCGGGGTACGCGGCGGTGAAGGACGGTTACAAGCGGCTCGGGTTCCTCGGCGGCGTGGCGGTTCCCGCCGTTATCCGCTTCGGCTACGGCTTTGTCCAGGGGGCAGATGCGGCGGCCAGGGACATGGGAATCTCGGATGTCTCGCTCAAATACTGGTATTCCGGGTCATTTGTCGCGAACGACGACATCAAGGCGAAAATGGACAGCTGGTATTCCGATTTTGAAAACGGGACCGAGGCTGTCTTCGCCTGCGGCGGGTCCATCTGCAACTCCTGCCTTGCGGCGGCGGAGGTCAACGACGGCAAGATGATCGGCGTCGATATCGACCAGTCCGGCCTGGATCCCTGCGTGATTACGTCCGCGCTCAAGGGGCTGGCCGAGTCCGTCCGGATGGTTCTGGAGAACTGCATGGACAACGACTGGAAGATGACCGACGTGTACGGCGGGAAGGAGGTCAAGCTGGGCGTCAAGGAGGCCTGCGTCGGCCTTCCGATGGAGACCTCGCGGTTTACAAGCTTTACCGAGGAGGATTACGAGAAGCTGGTGGCCCGGATGCGTTCGGGGGAGCTTGTCGTGGACGACGGCTACGACGCGATGGTGAAGCCCGCGGTCACGAACGTGACGGTGGATTACCAGGATTAAAGGGGGTGAATGAAGGTGGCGGAAGACTATGTCATTGAGATGCTCCATATCACGAAGGAGTTTCCCGGTATCAAGGCCAACGACGACGTAACCTTGCAGCTCAAAAGGGGCGAGATCCACGCCCTCCTCGGCGAGAACGGGGCCGGTAAGAGCACGCTGATGAGTGTCCTCTTCGGTCTTTACCAGCCGGAGCGGGGCGTGATCAAGAAAAACGGGCAGGAGGTGAAGATTAACGATCCGAACGATGCCAATCGTCTGGGAATCGGCATGGTGCACCAGCACTTCAAGCTGGTGGAGTGCTTCACGGTCCTCGACAACATCATTCTGGGGGTCGAGGAGACGAAGCATGGTTTCCTGCGGCACGACGAGGCGCGGAAGAAGGTGCTGGCCCTCTCGGAAAAGTACGGCCTCAAGGTCGATCCGGACGCGCTCATCGAGGACATTTCCGTGGGCATGCAGCAGCGGGTGGAGATCCTGAAAATGCTGTACCGCGACAACGAGATCCTGATTTTCGACGAGCCGACGGCGGTGCTGACGCCGCAGGAGATTGACGAACTCATGGAGATCATGCGGGGCTTTAAAAAAGAGGGGAAGAGTATCCTCTTTATCACCCATAAGATGGCCGAAATCATGGCCGTCGCGGACCGATGCACCGTCCTTCGAAAGGGCAAGGGCATCGGAACGGTGGAGATTAAGGGCATGACCCCGCAGTCTCTCTCGAAGATGATGGTCGGCCATGATGTCCAGCTCAAGGTGGACAAGAAGCCGGCAAAGCCAGGGGCGGCGGTCCTGGAGGTCCGCGACCTCGTGGTTCCCAGCCGGCAGCACCGCAACAACGCGGTGCGGGGTGTCTCCTTCGACGCCCGCGCGGGCGAGATCCTGTGCATCGCGGGAATTGACGGCAACGGGCAGACGGAGCTCATCTACGGCATTGCGGGCCTTGAGAAGGTGACGGGCGGGACGATCCGTCTTCAGGGCAAGGACATCACCAATGCCAGAATCCGCGAGCGCAGCAAGGCGGGTATGAGCCATATCCCGGAGGACCGCCACAAGCACGGCCTGGTCCTGGACTATACCTTGGAAAAGAACCTCGTGCTGCAGCGGTACTGGCAGCCCTTCTTCCAGACACGCGGAATCATCCGCCAGGGAACTGTACGGGAATTCTCCGAACAGCTCATCAAGGATTACGACGTCCGATCCGGCCGGGGGCCGGTCACCATCGTCCGCACGATGTCCGGCGGGAACCAGCAGAAGGCAATCATCGCCCGCGAGATTAACAAGGATCCGGCCCTTCTGGTGGCGGTGCAGCCGACCCGCGGCCTTGACGTGGGCGCGATCGAGTACATCCACAAGCAGCTGGTCGCCCAGCGCGATGCCGGGAAGGCCGTGCTCCTCGTCTCCCTGGAGCTTGAGGAGGTGATGAACCTCTCCGACCGGATCCTCGTCCTCTACGAGGGAGAGATCGTCGGGGAATTTGATCCGAAGAAGACAAATGTACAGGAGCTTGGCATTTACATGGCCGGCGCGAAGAGGCAGGGCGCCGGCGGAAAGGAGGCCGCCAAATGAAAAAAAGAAAACCACTTGCGGAGAATGCGGCGCTGATCAGCCTTCTGGCGAGCATCATGTCCATTCTCATCGGCCTCCTGATTGGCTTTATCGTACTTCTCATCGTCAATCCCGGAGCGGCCGTCGAGGGCATGGCCGCCATGCTCGGGACCGGCTTCTCCAGCCCGGACAAGTTCGGCAAGGTCCTCTACCAGGCGGCTCCGCTCCTTCTCTGCGGCCTCTCGGTTGGCTTTGCGTTCCAGACGGGCCTCTTTAACATCGGCGCCTCCGGGCAGTATACGATCGGTGCCTTCTTCGCTCTCTACGGGGCGATCGTGTTCCAGCTTCCCTGGTGGGCCTGCCTGCTCCTCGCCATGGTTGGCGGGGCGTTCTGGGGAATCTTCCCGGGTCTCTTCAAGGCCTTCTTCAACGTGAACGAGGTCATTACCTCCATCATGTTCAACTGGATTGCGATGTACCTCGTGAACCTCCTGATTGCGAACACGCCGATGATTCTGGCTTCCGCCTGGGGCGCCACGAACTCCGACCGTACGGCGGCCCTTGCGGCGGCCAACCCCGGAGCCATCCTGCCTCAGGGCTACATACTTGCCAGGCTCTTCGGGGGATCGACCTGGATCAATATCAGCATCGTCATCGCCATCCTTGCGGCCATCGTCATCTGGTTCGTTCTGGTAAAGACGACTTTCGGCTATGAGCTGAAGGCGGTCGGCAACAGCAAGGAGGCAGCCCGCTACGCCGGCATCAACGCGAACCGCTGCGTGATCCAGTCGATGGTCATTGCGGGCGCCCTCGCGGGACTGGCGGGCGGCCTCTACTACCTCGCGGGCACGGTACAGTACGTCCTTGAGAAGTCTGTCCTTGCCATGGGCTTCAACGGCATCCCGGTAGCCCTCCTGGCCAACTCCAACCCGCTCGGGACAATCTTCAGTGCGCTTTTCGTCAGCTATATCCAGGTCGGCGGCTCCTCCATGCAGCCGAACTTCTCCTCGGAGTCCGTGGATATCATCATCTCCGTCATCATTTACCTGGCCGCCTTCGCGCTCCTCATGCGTCACATCATCGTGAAGCTTCTCGCGAAGAAAAAGGAAAGGAGGGCGAAAGCATGAGTCTCTTCGTTAATATTATATCGCTTACGGTTGTCTTTGCCGTCCCGCTCATGCTGGTGGCACTGGGCGGTATGTTTTCGGAACGCTCGGGCGTGGTCAACATCGCCCTCGAAGGTATCATGATCATCGGAGCCCTCTGCTCCTGCTTTACGCTGAAGGCCTTCCACACGAGCGGCTTCGGGCCGAAGTTCCCGCAGCTCGCGATGTTCCTTGCGGTGCTGGTGGCGGCCGTCGCCGGCATGATCTTCTCGCTGCTCCTTGCATTTGCCGCGATCAACCTGAAGGCGGACCAGACCATCGGCGGAACCGCCCTCAACACGTTCGCGCCGGCATTTGCCATCGTCCTCACCTGGGCCATCCAGGGCCAGGGCATCTCGACGATCCAGATTCCGAGCTGGATCCGCATCCGGGCGAGCGACTTTGGCCTCACGAACCTCAACCCGATTATCAAGACGCTCTTCTTCAAATACAGCTACATGACGACGCCGATTGCCATCGTGATCCTCATCGTCTCCTACATCGTGCTCTACAAGACGCGGTTCGGGCTCCGGCTTCGGGCCTGCGGCGAGCATCCGCAGGCGGCGGACTCGGTGGGCATCAACGTCTACAAAATGCGTTACGCGGGCGTTCTCATTTCCGGCGCGCTCGGCGGCATCGGCGGTCTTGCCTACATCGTGGCGGTCGGCTCGGGCTTCAACTCGAACGTCGGCGGCTATGGCTTCCTCGCCCTCGCGGTCATGATCTTCGGCAACTGGAAGCCCTTCTACATCGCGGGCTCGGCGGTGATGTTCGCGCTCTTCAAGGTCATCGCGGCCTACCACTCGGTCATCCCGTTCCTCCCGGATCTGGGTTCGCTTAAGGAGAAATCCTCGCTCTACCAGATGCTCCCGTACATTGTGACGATGATCGTCCTCATCTTTACGTCCAAGAAGTCGCGGGCGCCGAAGGCGGAGGGCATCCCTTACGACAAGGGACAAAGATAAATGATTTTTTGGCAAATGCAAACCCCGTCCAACACCAAGTGGTGAAGGGCGGGGGTTTTATTTGCAAAAACAAGTAAATTTGCGGGATTCTTATGGAAGCGGTTCGCTCCGACAGAAACGCTTGCAGGACATTTCTGCATAATAACGTTAGATTTGGGCTTTATTTGCATAGTAAGGCGGCGCTTTATTCGGAAGGACATAGCAATCCTATGTGAAAATGGACGAACTGTTATATATAAATTAATTTATTTTTAAGAATTGGCTTCCAAAGCGAGGGAAAGTCGATGTAAAGACAGTGGGATTTGGGTATAGTGGATATATGAAACTGGGACTTTTATATCGAAATTAGTCGAAAACAACAAGATTCTATCTATAAATGACATAATGCTATATAACATTTCGCCATGTTGCCGTAAATTATAGTTAGCTTCTTTGAAGCGGATGTAAGGATCTTATCCACCGCCCGCCATCGCCCTTCACGTAGTACGGACCTGCAGCTTTTTACGGAGGAAGAGCGATGGAGGACAGCAACAATGTCGGTCGCCCTGCGGGCGAGGGAGCGTCCCGGGGCAAAACTCAAGTTATCCAAAAAGGAGGAACACGAATGAAACTCAAGAAAATTGCAGCAACAGTGCTCGCATCGGTCATGGTTCTCGGCCTCGCGGCCTGCGGCGGCGGCTCCAGCAGCAGCGGCGGTGGCGGCGGCACAACGTCCAGCACAAGCGGCGGTGGCGGCAAGACCACGGGTGCCAACCTCACCATCAACATCTGGGACACCAATCAGCAGGCGGGTCTCCAGGAAATCGTTGACGACTGGGCAAAGGAAACCGGCAACTCCGCGAAGATCGAAGTCGTGGACTGGGACAATTATTGGACGCTCCTTGAGGCGGGTGCACAGGGCGGCACAATGCCCGATGTTTTCTGGATGCACTCTAACACCGTACAGATGTACATGGAGAACAACATTCTCCTTGACCTGACAGACTATGTGGCAAAAGACGATTCGACGGATATGTCGAAATTCTACGAAGGCATTGTGGAACTGTACACCCGTAAGAGCGACGGCAAGATTTTTGCTCTTCCGAAGGACCATGACACCATCGCGCTTCTCTACAACAAGGCTATCTTCGACAAGTACGGTGTTGACTATCCGACCGCCGAATGGACCTGGGAAGACATGTATGAGGCTGCCAAGAAGATTACCGAGGACTCCAAGGGTGATGTCTATGGCATGGCGATGAACACCTCCAACAACCAGGACGGCTGGTACAACCTGATTTACTCCTACGGCGGAAAGGTTGTCACGGACGACCACAAGGGCACCACGATCGGCTCTGACGAATCCAAGAAGGGCATGGAGATGATGCGCAAGCTCCTCTCGGTCGGTGCTCCGCAGTCGGTTGTCGCTGAGACCGGCACGGACTCCCTGTTCATGTCCAACAAGACCGCGATGATCACGCAGGGTTCCTGGATGATTAACACCTTCTACAAGGCGGAGAACCATGCGGATTATTACTGGGCTCTGCTTCCCTATGCGGACCTTAACGGCAACGGCAAGGCTGAAAACGAAGAGCGCTGGTCCGCTTACAACGGCCTTGGCTGGGCCGCCAATGCGAAGACCCAGAACCCGGATGCCTGCTACAGCCTGATTTCCTACCTCTGCTCCGAAAAAGGCCAGAAGAAGCAGGCCGAGCTCGGTGTCACGATGGCTGGCATGAAGGGCATGTCCGAAGCTTTTGCGAAGGCGTTTGACGGCATGGACGTCTCCCCGTTCCTTGAGGCCGAGAACTACAGTCTGTACTTCCGTCCGTACACCCGCAAGACGACTGTCTGGGAGGATGCCCTCCAGCAGAAGGGTGCTTTCCTTGATCCGTGGCAGGATCCGTCCGATCCGGATCTGATGGCGAAGGCTTGCGAAAATGCCCAGAAGATTATTGAGGATGCGATTGCAGCCGAATAAAAACAAAAACGCTTTTCGGAGCGGCGGAAGAGCCTTTTCCGCCGCTTCGCCCGCACATTTATAAGAGGAGGGGATTTTCATGAAAAAACCCAAAGAAAAAATGACTGCCAGGGCGAAAAACGAAGCGATATGGGCATGGGCGTTCATTACCCCGACGATACTCGGTCTGATCATTTTGAACTTCTACCCCGTTATCGACACCATCTACCAGTCTTTCTGCAAAACCGGAGACTTTGGTCGCGGCAACACCTTTGTCGGGCTTGCCAACTACGTGGCTGTCCTGAGTAACGGAGAAACCTGGCATTCGCTCTGGAACACAATTAAATACGCGCTCATCGAGGTGCCCTTTGGCGTCATCATCGCCATGGTCCTTGCGGTCTTCCTCAACAAGAAGCTCAAGGGAACCTCGGTGTACCGCACCATCTTCTTCCTGCCCATGGTCTGCGCCCCGGCGGCTGTCGCCATGGTCTGGAAATGGCTGTACCACCAGCAGTTCGGTCTCATCAACAATATTTTACATATCAATGTTGCCTGGATCTCCGATCCGAAGATTGCCTGGATCTCCATCGGCATCATCGGCGTCTGGTCCGTTATCGGCTACAACATGGTTCTTTTCATCTCCGGCCTTCAGGAGATTCCTGGCGACTACTACGAGGCGGCCTCTATCGACGGTGCCACGGGCGTCAAGCAGTTCTGGCACATCACCGTTCCGCTTCTCAGCCCGACGACGTTCTTCATCGTGCAGACCCGTGTCATCGGTGCCCTCACCCTGTTCGACCTGATGTTCATGGTCATGGACAAGACAAATGTCGCCCTCCAGAACACGCAGACAATTGTTTACCTCTTCTACACCTACGCTTTCACAAACGGCAATAAGGGCTATGGCGCGACGATCGTCGTGTTCCTCGTGGTCTTTATCATGCTGGTAACGCTGATCATGCAGCGGGCGGAGAAGAAGCTGGTCTATCATCCATAAGGAAGGGAGGGAGACATTATGGAAAGTGCAAAGAGAAGCGCACTCATCAGAAAAATTATCATGTATGTCATCCTGACCATCATGGCCTTCATCATGCTGGTTCCCTTCGTATGGATGATCCTGACCGCCGTCAAGACCAACCAGGAAGCCATCTCGGTCAACCCGTTCTACATTTTCCCGCAGAACGGCTGGCACTGGGAGAACTTCGCGGAGGTCTGGAAGAACTACAACTTCCTGATCCTCTATAAGAACACCCTGCTCATGATTTTCTTCCGCGTCCTCTGCGCGTGCCTGACCGCCACGATGGCCGGTTACGCGTTCGGCCGCCTGAAGTTCCCGGGCAAGAAGGTCATGTTCGCGCTCGTCCTCATCCAGATGATGATTCCGGCGCAGATCTTCATCATCCCGCAGTACCTGATGGTTTCTTCCCTTGGCTGGCTTAATACCGTGGCCGGCCTGGTATTCCCGGGTATCGTCACCGCGTTCGGCACCTACCTTTTGAAGACGGGCTATGAAGGCCTGTCGAAGGATCTGGAGGAAGCCGCGGCCATCGACGGCTGCAATGTCGGCCAGCGTTTCCTTCATATCATGATGCCGCTTACGAAGTCCTCGATGGTTTCTCTGGGTATCTTCACGGCCCTTTTCGCCTTCAAGGATCTGATGTGGCCGATGATCGTCTGCACCCGCGCGGAGACCACGACCCTGTCCGCCGGTCTTGCCAAGATGCAGGGCCAGTACAGCAGTGATTATCCGCAGATGATGGCGGCCGCCGTCCTTGCGGTTATCCCGATGATCGTGATCTACATTATTTTCCAGAAACAATTTGTGGAAGGTATTGCAACCTCCGGCGGAAAGCTTTAATGTACAGCAATTTGCTACTGGTTACGGCTTAGGCTGCTTGCAACTGCCGGAGATAGTAATATGATACTGTCTCCGGCTATTCATTACCCGAAAGAAACATGGAAAATAAAGAATATCAAAATAGTGAAAACTGTAAGTTTTTGTTAGGAAAAGGAAGAGAAGTGGCGAAAGATACTCGGCTCTATGAGACAAGCCGTTATCGGGCGCTTGTCTCGCAGGAAAATCCGACAGAAGAATTTTACCTGCTCCTATGCGGCGTGGAACGCTGCCTTCCGGGGTATCTGTTCCGTACGGAAGGACGGAAGGGTTTTCATTTGCATGTAATCACGGGTGGGAAAGGAGTCCTCTCGGTGGAGGGGAGGGAGACGGTTCTTCACGAAGGGCAGATGTTTATGACGAAGCCCCAGGAGAACACGTGGTACCGCGCGGACGAGAAGGAGCCTTGGGAATATTGCTGGATGACGTTCGGGGGGACGCAAGCCGAGGAATATGCGGCGATGGCGGGCTTTCAAAAAGGTGTCAACTATCTGGACTGCAACGTGGACTACCACCGTTTTCCACCGCTGGTTCGGAAGATTCTCGATCGTCCGGGGATGAACACGGCCAATGGCTTTTACCATACGTCCGCTCTTCTGGAGTACCTTGCAAATGCAATCGAGAGCTATACCCTGCAAAATCAGGTTGGCAAGCACGTCCGGACGGATTATGCGGACACCTACGTGGAATATGCCGTGAACTATATCGAGGCAAATTTCTCGACGGCGAAGGTCAGCGATGTCGCCCGGTTCATCGGCATCCACCGCAGCTACCTCACCAGTATTTTCCAGAAGAAAATGGGCGTCTCCCCGCAGGAGTACCTCATGAAGGCCAAGATGAAGGCGGCCGAGCGGCTGCTTCTCAACTCCCTGGCCCCCGTGCAGGAGGTCTCCCAGATGGTCGGCTATGATAACCCGCTGACGTTCTCCAAGGCCTTCAAGAACTACTACGGCATGAGCCCGCGGGCGTTCCGGGAGGCGAAGAGGACGGAATAGTTAAGTTTTTGAATGGAAAAAGGGGCATGGCCCCGACAATCGCGAGGTGAAAGAATGAGCATCCATTTTGATGAGAAGACTGGGCGGCTGACGCTCTCGACGGCACATTCATGCTATCAGATGAAGGCGGATGAGGACGGGTTCCTCTGGCATTTGTATTATGGAAAATCTGCGGGGGCGCAGGATTTTTCCTACCAATATGTAAGGAGTGACGTCGGCTTTTCCGGGCAGCCCTACGAGAGGAAGGCGGACCGGTCGTTTTCCCTGGACACGATTCCGCAGGAATACCCGTCCTTCGGCGTCGGCGACTACCGCCTTTCCGGTTTGGAGGTGACAAATGCTGACGGCAGCCGGTGTGCGGATTTTCGGTATGTGAGCCACGAAATCCGTCCGGACAAATACACGCTTCCGGGCCTGCCGTCTTCCTACGGGGAGGCTGAGACCCTCGTGGTCACGCTCCGCGAGGTGGCGTCCCCCCTGCTGCTTCGACTGTACTACGGTGTTTTCGAGGAGGCGGATGTCATCACGCGCGCGGCGGAGGTCGTCAATGAGGGCGAGGGGACGATCGTTTTGGACCGCGTATCCTCCGCGTCCCTGGACCTGCCCTTTGGCAAATGGGACCTCGTGCATTTTTACGGCCGCCACTGCATGGAACGGCAATTTGGCAGGGCGCCGATCGGACACTATATCACGGAAATCAGCTCCGGGCGCGGCGCCTCCAGCCACCAGCACAATCCCTTTGTGATTCTGTGCGACCGGGAGGCAAATGAAGACCTCGGCGACTGTTACGGGATGATGCTTGCGTACTCCGGGAATTTTGAGGCGAAGGCCGAGCGCGACCAGATGGACAGCGTGCGGTTGACCATGGGAGTGGCCAGCAAGGGCTTTTCCTGGAACCTGGCTCCCGGGGAGAGCTTCTTCACTCCGGAGGCGATCCTCTGCCATGCGGAAGGCTTCACGGAGCTGAGCCACCGCTACCACCGATTCATCCGGCACAACGTCACCCGCGGGAAATGGCATCTGGCCCATCGGCCGGTGTTGGTGAACAGCTGGGAGGCGGCCTATTTCGACCTCGAGGAGGAGCGTCTGGTCACGCTCGCCAAGGAGGCGGCGGAGCTTGGTATCGAGCTCTTCGTGCTTGACGACGGCTGGTTCCAGCATCGGAAGGACGATAATGCGGGGCTCGGGGACTGGTTCTGCACGCCGGACCGGCTGCCCAACGGCCTTTCGAGCCTCATTTCCAGGGTGCGGGCGACTGGCCTTGCCTTCGGCATATGGATTGAGCCGGAGATGGTCAATGAGGATTCCGACCTCTACCGGGCGCATCCGGACTGGGTGCTCTCGGTGCCGGGAAGGAAGCCGACCGTTGGACGGAACCAGCTCGTCCTTGATTTCTCCCGGAAGGAGGTCGTGGACGCCATCTTTGAGGCGATCGCGAAGCTCATCCGGGAAAATGAGATTTCCTATATCAAATGGGACATGAACCGGAGCCTTGCGGATGTCTATTCGAGGGTCCTCCCGGTGGAAAAGCAGGGGGAGGTCGGCCACCGGTATGTTCTTGGTGTATACGACCTTTTGAACCGGCTGACCTCCACCTTCCCGGACGTCCTCTTCGAGGGCTGCGCGGGCGGCGGCGGACGGTTCGATGCCGGGATGCTTTCCTACGTGCCGCAGATCTGGTGCTCGGACGACTCCGACGCGATTCCGCGGCTCCGGATCCAGCACGGGACCTCGTTTGGCTACCCGGTGAGCACGATGGGCGCACACGTCTCGGCGGTGCCGAACCACCAGACGGGGCGGACGACGCCGCTCGATACCCGCGGGGTCGTGGCAATGTCCGGGGCCTTTGGCTATGAGCTTGACCTTGCAAAGCTCTCAAAGGCCGAGAAGGAGGAAATCCGCGAGCAGGTGCGCACGTTCAAGCAGGATGAGGAGCTTATCCACGGCGGCCTCTACTACCGCCTGAACAACCCCTTCCACAAGGAAGGCTACGTGGCCTGGGAATTTGTCTCGGAGGACCGGGGCAAGGCCCTGGTCAGCCTTGTCGTCGACGTGGTGCAGGCCAACACCATCCCGCTGCATATCCGGCTCAAGGGCCTCGACCCGGAGGCGGTCTACCGCATCGAAGAGGACGAAGGGAAATACACCGGCGCGGCGCTCATGTACGGCGGGTACTCCTTCCCCAGGGTGCTGGGCGACTATCCGAGCGTGCAGCTGCATTTGGAGCGGGTGTAAACTATATTTGAAACAATAGGAATAATGCAGGCAAAGGGAGGATACGGCGTTGGGACGGCTGGGAGAGTGGTTTCAATCGGAGAAAAAGAAGGTGCGGGAGCTGCCGAAAAAGCAGGCCCTTGCCTACATCTGGGAGTATTACCATATCTGGATCATCGCCATCGTCGCCTTCCTTGCCTTTGCCATTTTCGTCATCGTGCGCCTTGCGACAAAGATTCCGGATAACTGGCTCTATGTCGTCTTTGCCAATACGCGGGCCGAGGCGGCGACGGGTTCGCAGATCTGGAAGGACTTCCAGGAGGCGGAGGGATACGACCTCAAGGAGAAGAATCTCATCTTTGACGATGCCTGTTACTTTGACTTTTTGAAAAATGAGGCCCGCGGCAACAATTATTTCAACGCCTTCGTGGCCCTCGTGGAGGCGGGCGTCCTCGACGCGATCACGATGGAGCCGGACTCGCTGGTGGCCCTCGGGCAGACGGGGAGGCTCCTCGACTGGGACGCGGAAATCTGCAAAAAGCTGGAGGACAAATACCGGGACCGCCTGCTCTACTGGCAGCCGCCGGAGGGCTCGGGCTACACGGACCCGATCCCGGTGGGCATTGACGTCAGTGACAGCCTTCTGGTGACCAAGTACAAGCTGTATCCGGAAAAATGCGCCTTAGGGATAGGGGCGGCGACGAAGAACATAGAGCAGATTGGGGACTTTTTGGAATTTATTCTGGGGGAAGAGTGAGAAGGCATTTGCCGCAGTAAAACGGCGGCGGAGGACATTTGTCATTATTTTTGGGAAGGATGAGACAAGATTTTTCCACGAAAGAAAGTGACGGCGGAGGACATTTGTCTCGAAAAATGGGAGGATGGCAGCATGCATGAACTGTTAAGCGGATTTCTTAGCAACGAGAGCACCTTCGGGCGCCTCATGGGGCGGGCGTGGATCATCATCGCGGCAAATCTGATGTTTTGCATTTTCAGCCTGCCCGTGGTGACGATCGGGGCCTCGTGGGCCGCGCTCTCCCACGTGATGCTAAAAACCCTGCGCAGCGACGGGGATATTCGGCCCATCGCGGAGTTCTGGAGGGGGTTCAAGTCCAACTTCAAGCAGGCGACGATCGTGTGGATTGTCGCTGTGCTTCTGGTCGTTCTTGGATACTTTAACGTGCGCATTTGCGAGCAGGCCGACGGCTTCATCGCGCTGATGAAGTACGGTGTCTATGCGCTCGGCATCATCCTCGCCATCGTGCTCATTTATCTCTTCCCCGTGATGGCGGCCTTTGCCAACAGCATCCCGAACCTTATCAAGAACAGCCTTTACTTCGCGATGCACAAGCCGTGGAAGATTCTCATCCTCGCCTTCTTCACGATCTTCCCGCTCTACCTGACGTACACCGACCCCGACTGGAAGCCGCTCTACGGCTTTATCTGGGTGACCTTCGGGTTCGGGGCCATTGCGATGCTGACGGCGACCCTCCTTCTGCCGGAGTTCCGGCCGTATCTTCCGCTCGTGGACGCAAGCGGGGCCTTTGTCCTCGACGACGACGGAAACCCGGTGATGCCGGGCCAGGAAAATGCCTCCGCGGGAGCGCCGGGGACGGCGGAGAAGACCGACGCGGAGATTCAGGAGGAGATGCGGAAGCTGGGGATGTGATTGTTTTTTCAAGATTCATACTATTAAGTCCGGAAAGGAGACTTCAGGATGGTAGATCGTGCGATTTATGAACTGGTGGATTATGCTCTGGAAAAAGGGTTAATCGAGGAAATGGAGGAGACGTGGGCCGTCAACCAGATCCTGGGCGCGCTTCGGCTGGATACGATCCTGCCGCGCGGGGAGGCATTTGCAGAAGGAAGCTCTCCGGAGGTGCCGGAGGTAGAACGGCTTTCGAGGATTCTGGACGTTCTCCTGGACGACGCTTACCGGCGGGGCGTGCTCGCGGAGAATTCGGTGGTGTACCGTGACCTTCTTGACACGGAAATCATGGGGCGGCTGACTCCGCGGCCCTCCTTTGTCGCGGCCATGTTCTGGGAACTCTATAAAAAATCCCCGAAGATGGCGACGGACTGGTTTTATGAGCTTGCGCAGGACGTCAACTACATCCGCCGCGACCGCAGCGCGAAGGACATCCGCTGGAAGGCTCCCACGGAGTACGGGGAGCTTGACATCACCATCAACCTTGCAAAGCCCGAGAAGGACCCGAAGGCCATCGCCGCCGCGAGGAACCTTCCCGCCTCCGCCTATCCCCGCTGCCTTCTCTGCGCGGAAAATGAGGGCTACGCGGGGCGGATCAACCATCCGGCCCGGCAGAACCACCGCGTGATCCCGATGACGATCAGCAACGCCCCGTGGTTCTTGCAGTATTCGCCCTACGTCTATTACAACGAGCACTGCATTTGCGTGAACCGGAAGCACACGCCGATGCGCATTGACCGTGCCTGCTTCGATAAGCTTCTCGATTTTGTGCATCAGTTCCCGCACTATTTCGTCGGGTCAAATGCGGATCTGCCCATCGTCGGCGGCTCCATCCTTGCCCATGACCATTTCCAGGGCGGCGGCTACGTCTTTGCGATGGCGAAGGCTCCGGTGGAGAAGGCGTGGGAGTTCCCGTCCTACCCGGACGTTTCGGCCGGTCTTGTCAAATGGCCGATGTCCGTGGTCCGGCTTTCAGGGGCGGACCGCGTGCGCGTGGCGGAGCTTGCGGAGAAGATTCTGGCCGCCTGGCGGGGCTATACCGACGCGGAGTCGACGGTTTTCGCGGAGACGGACGGCGTGCCGCACAATACGATTACGCCGATTGCGCGGATGCGGGACGGGAGGTACGAGCTCGACCTCGTCCTTCGGAACAACCTTACGACCGACGAGCACCCCCTCGGTCTCTACCACCCCCATGCGGAGCTGCATCATATTAAGAAGGAAAACATCGGCCTCATCGAGGTCATGGGCCTTGCGGTGCTCCCGGCGCGTTTAAAGGACGAGCTGCACGCCGTGGCGGACGCTCTCGTCTCGGGCGCGGATCTTCGGGCAAATGCGCTCACTGAAAAGCATGCGGACTGGGCGGAGCAGTTCAAGGCAAATTACGAATTTACGGAGGCAAATGCCTGGGAGATCGTGCAGGCGGAGACGGGCAAGGTCTTTGCCAAGGTCCTGGAGCACGCGGGCGTATTCAAGCGTGATGCGGCCGGACGGGAGGCGTTCTTGCGGTTCCTTTCGTATGTAGGGGAGCAGCTTACGTGATGGCAGGTTCGTTGGCAATGCCAGGAAATTAGGCCTGTCATTCTGAGCGAGACAGAAAAACGTTCACACCGACAGAAACGTCCACTGGACGTTTCTGCTGGATGCTAAG
>CADCQU010000017.1 GCA_902803635.1 uncultured Lachnospiraceae bacterium
GTAAGATTTCTCGTAAAGTTGACGGGATTCTTCGTCGCTTCGCTCCTCAGAATGACAAATAATCGGGGGTCAGCTGAATAGTAACAAGTTATCAGCACTCAATAAAAAAGAGTGCTGATTTTTCTTGACATTTCCGAAAAAAGGGGGTAAACTTCCATAACAGAAGGACGGAGGCGTTCCTTCTATTATATATAGGGAACGTTCGCGCCCCAGATGGGCGCGACGAACACAAACAAAAAAGTACGAGGAGTGAGTTTTATGTCGAAGACGGGAAAGTTGTCTATAAACAGCGAGAACATGCTGCCAATCATCAAGAAATGGCTGTATTCCGACCATGATATTTTTGTCCGCGAGCAGGTGGCAAATGCCTGTGACGCGATTACGAAGCTGCGCAAGCTGGAGGGCGTTGGCGAGTTTCGCCCGGAGACACCTGTGGAGTACGAAGTCCATGTCGAGGTGGACCCGGACGAGAAGACCCTCAAATTCATCGACAACGGCATCGGCATGACCGAGGACGAGGTCGAGCGCTACATCACGCAGATTGCCTTCTCCGGCGCGAACGAGTTTTTGAAGAAGTACGAGGGCAAGACCGACAAGGACCAGATCATCGGCCATTTCGGCCTTGGTTTCTATTCCGCCTTCATGGTTGCGGATGAAGTGCATATTGACACGCTCAGCTACCAGGAGGGTGCGACGCCGGTTCACTGGGAGAGCGACGGCGTCTCCGAGTACCGCATCGGCAAGGGCGAGCGCGAGACCTTTGGGACGACCATCACCCTCTTTCTCAACAGCGACTGCTACGAGTTCTGCAACGAGTACCGCGTGCGCGAGGTTCTGGAGAAGTACTGCTCCTTCATGCCCACGCCGATCTACCTTGCGGACACCTCGAAGAGTGCCGCAAAGCGGGCCGAGGAGGAAGACAAGAGGCGCGAGGAGCGGAACGAGAAGAATAAGAAGGACGCCATCGACCGGGCGGTGAAGGCCGCGCAGAAGGCCGCCGAAACCGCGGAGAAGCTTGCCGAGGCGAAGGCAAATGCAGCTGAGGCTGCGGCTGCGGTGGAGGCTCTTGCAGAGGACGCTCCTGAGGAGGAGAAATTTGCGGCAAATGCGGCGAAGACGGCTGCGGACGAGAACCTTGAGACCGCCGTCAAGGAAGACGAAGACGCCCGGATCAGCGCATTTGCCGGAATGACCGAGGACGAGGCACGCGCAAAGGCGGAAGCCGACTTCGTGCCGGAGAAAAAGGGGGAGCCAAAGCCCATCAACGACATCCATCCGCTGTGGGCCAAACGCGCCTCGGAGTGCACGGACGAGGAGTACAAGGACTTCTTCCGCAAGGTTTTCAACGACTACAAGGAGCCGCTGTTCTGGATCCATCTCAATACCGAGTTCCCGTTCAACCTCCGCGGCATCCTGTATTTCCCGAAGATCAACACCGAGTACGACGCGCTGGAGTCGCAGATCAAGCTCTACAACAACCAGGTGTTCATCGCGGATAATATTAAGGAAGTGATTCCGGATTTCCTGATGACCTTGAAGGGTGTCATCGACTGTCCGGACCTTCCGCTCAACGTCTCCCGCTCCGCGCTGCAGAACGACGGCACGGTGAAGAAAATCTGCGACTACATTTCCAAAAAGGTCGCGGACAAGCTCACCGGCATGTGCAAGACCAAGCGCGAGGACTACGAGAAGGTCTGGGACGACATCGCCCCCTTCATCAAATACGGCTGCATCAAGGACGACAAATTTGCCGACAAGATGATGGACGCCATGCTGTTTAAGGATCTCGACGAGAAGCATTTGACGCTGAAAGAGTATGCCGAGAAGAACGCCATCGCGATGGAGGAGGAGAAGGCCGAGGATCCGGAGACCGTCAAGACCGAGGACGGCGAGGTTGATACCGTCACCGGCAACGAGGTCGTGGACGAGGACGGCGAGAAGGAGCCGGAGAAGTCGACGGTCTACTACGTGACCGACGAGGTGCAGCAGGCGCAGTACATCGCCATGTTCCGCAAGGCCGGGAAGGATGCGGTCATCCTCAAGGAGCGCATCGACCAGCCGTTCATCACGAAGCTGGAGCAGCAGAACAAGACCCTCAAGTTCGCCCGTATTGACACGGAGGTCGCCGGCGACTTTGCCGAGGGCGAGGTCGCGAAGGAGGACGCCGATGCCTTCATCGAGGCCTTCCGCAAGGCCCTCGACATGGAGAAGCTGGATGTCAAGGTCGAGAACATGAAGGACGAGGACGTCGCCGCGATCATGACGCTCTCCGAGGAGAACCGCCGGATGCAGGACATGATGAAAATGTACGGCATGGGCGCGGATATGTACGGCGGCCAGGAGACGCTGGTGCTGAACGCCGGCCACCCGCTGGTCAAGTACGTGCGCGAGAACGTGGATTCGGCAAATGCCCCGCTGATCGCGCGGCAGCTCTATGACCTTGCCATGCTCTCGCACAAGCCGCTCTCGCAGGAGGAAATGACCGCATTTGTGAAGCGGTCGAACCAGATTATGGAGCTTCTGGCGAAATAAGAGTATAAAGTGAAAAAGGAGCCGCAGGCCAAAAGGCCTGCGGCTCCTGTCTATTTGCAGGGGAGGAGATATTATCGTTGCTAGCCCCACGGTTGGCTTCCTCCTCTTGCCTCCCCCTCAAGGGGGAGGTGGCACGGCGAAGCCGTGACGGAGAGGGGCAAGCCGTGACAGGTGCTCCATTTGACAGGGGTTTGTATTTGTCAAATGGGCTCGGCGGCGATGCCAAAGCTCTTTAAGAAGGCCTGGACGTATTTGTCCCAGGCGTCGTCGAGGGTGTGGTCCATGTAGAACGTCTTGCGGGCGGTGCCGGTGGTGATGAGGAGGCGCTTGTCCCGGAAGGTGACGTTGAGATAGAGGCCTCCGAGGTCGTCCGGGTTGTCGGGCAGGCCGCTCTCCTTAAGGAAGGCCCTCGATTTTTCCGGATCGAGCAGGAAGACGAAGCGGAACGAGATAGGCGTCCGTTTGCCTCGGATGAGGGAGTAGCAGAACTCGCGGACGCGGCCCCAGGCGACCATCGTGCGGGTCTCCTTGCCGGGCTCGTCATTTGCCGGGTTGTCGTAGGTCTTCTGGAACGTGCCGTCGATGGTGAAGGTGCAGAAGGTTGTGATCTGCGCCTCCGAGAGGAGCCAATCGTCGAAGGTGTTCCCGAGAAGGAAATGCGCCATCATTGCGCGGATTTCACTGATCTTAAAAGCGTGCAAAATATGCCTCCTTGATGGCGGCGGTCGGCCGCCGTACTTAGCCTATAGTTTACCATTTTTTTTGGCTTGTGTACACCTTTTTTATCATTCCGTTGAGCGGATTCTTGTACTTCTGCGAGTATTAGGCTGGAAGAAGCAGCAAGGAAACTTAAAAATGTAAAAGTGTCTAAAAATATTTGGATAATCAGGCGTTCTTTGTGAAAAATTACGTGACGATTCGTGTTTTTTACGGTATGATAGGAGTAGCAAAAGTGTCTCATGGTACATACATGGCAACTATTCAGGTATCCCGCGTTTTTTGTCATTCTGAGGAGCGAAGCGACGAAGAATCCTGTCAACTTTGTGAAAAAGCCTTACGGGATTCTTCGCTTCGCTCAGAATGACAAGCCTTTCATGAGCTACAACAGCCTGTTAGAAAAGTCGTCTGAATAGAGTAACCATTCATGGGCATGAATCTGGACTACGGGAGCATGGGAACCTGGGAAACGGACAACAACGGAATATGTAAAGGAGGTTGAGGGAATGAAGCTTACGTATGAAGGCATCAAGGAGAAGGCTGCGTGGGAGGCGGCCGGGGTGGCGCTGCCGTCGTATGACGTGACGGCGGTCGCGGAGCGGACGAAGAAGAACCCCGTGTGGGTACATTTCGGTGTCGGGAACATTTTCCGCATTTTCATCGGCGGAATCGTGGACAAGCTCCTCGCGAAAGGCTTCATGGACCGCGGCATCACCTGCGCGGAGACATTTGACTACGAAGTCGTAGACAAGATTTACAAACCATTTGACAACCTGGTGCTGGCAGTCACGCTCCACGAGGACGGGCGGGTGGACAAGCAGGTCCTCGGATCGCTCGCGGAGGCAATCAAGGCGGAGTCGGCAAATGCCGCCGAGTGGGCGAGGCTCACGGAGGTTTTCACCGACCCGGGCCTGCAAATGGTCTCGTTCACGATCACGGAGAAGGGCTACGCATTGAAGAATCCGGCGGGAGAGTACCTCGGCTACGTCGCGAAGGATCTGGCAAATGGCCCGGACAAGGCGATTGGGGCGATGGGTGTCGTGACGGCGATGCTCCTTGCGCGTTTCAAGGCCGGCGCGGCTCCGTTGGCGTTGGTTTCGATGGACAACGTCTCGAAAAATGGCAAGAAGCTGCGGGAGAGTGTCCTGGAGATGGCGGAGGCGTGGCTGGCAAATGGCTTCGTCACGGAGGATTTCCTGGCCTACGTGAAGGACGAGAGCCGCATCACCTTCCCGTGGTCGATGATTGACAAGATCACGCCGCGCCCGAGCGAGAGCGTCTGCAAAATGCTGACGGAGAGCGGGATCGAGGACATGCAGATCGTGGTGACCTCGAAATATACCTACATTGCGCCTTATGCAAATGCCGAGGAGCCTGGGTATCTGGTCGTCGAGGATTCCTTCCCGAACGGCCGTCCGCCGCTTGAGGAGGCAGGGGTTTTCATGACCGACCGCGAGACCGTAAACAAGGCCGAGCGCATGAAGGTGACGGTCTGCCTGAACCCGATCCACACGGCGACCTGCGTCTACCACTGCCTCTTCGGCTACGAAATGTTCGCCGACGGGATGCACGACCCGGAGATTGCGAAGCTTGCCGGACAGGTCGGCTACAAGGAAGGGCTGCCGGTGGTCGAGAATCCGGGTATCCTCTCGCCGGAGGCCTTCCTCAAGGAGGTCATCGAGGTTCGCTTCCCGAACCCGTACCTCGGCGACACCAGCGCACGCATCGCGGTGGACATTTCCCAGATGACCGCGATCCGCTTCGGGGAGACGATCAAGGCCTACGTCGCCCGTTTCGGGGATGCGAAGAAGCTCGTCGGCATCCCGCTCGCCATCGCCGGATGGATTCGGTATTTGCTTGGCGTGGACGATGCAGGAAATCCGATGGAGCTCTCGCCCGACCCGATGATTCCGTACATGAAGGAGCAGCTCGCGGGGCTTGCCTTCGGAAAGCCCGAAAGCCTTACCGACCAGCTGAAGGGCGTTCTGTCAAATGAAACCCTCTTCGGGAGCGACCTCTACGCCGCCGGCATCGGGGAGCTTATCGAGGAGATGGTGCGGAGCGAGCTCGAAGGCCCCGGCGCCGCCCGGAGGACGCTTAAGAAGTATCTTGGGTGAATTCATAAAATTTTTTGTTTTTTCTTGTTGTTCTTAGGCGTGTGGCGTGGTATAATGGCGACGATGGTGTTTTGGGAGGTGGCTTGGGCCTTCCCATTGCCATAGATTATAGAAGGGGGCGCGTCATGAGCCAGAAGAAGGTCGAAGCCTACAAAGAGTACAAAAAAAACAAAAAGGAAATTATAAAAAAGGAAAAGCGTATCCGCAGGATTGAGCTGATCGCTGCCATCGTGGTCTGCGCGGCGTTGGTCATCTGGATTGGTGTCTCGGCGGTTCTCTCCGTGAATCGTGCGAAGGAACAAACCCAGACCATCGAACCCACGACCTATATCAACGCGACGGATTATCGCGAATTCATCTCCGATCTGGAGCTGAGTTATTAAATTAAAATAGTACAAAGGCGGGCATCCGAACGGATGCCCGCTTCTTTTCATGGAAGCGAAACTCGGATTGAGCGGGCTGAAAGCCCGCGATGCTTCTTGCCCGACAGGGCAAGAAGAGGGATAGAACGATTAACTCGGATTAAGAGTGCCGAAAACGGCGGTGGTAATCCGAGCGGAGGGGCTGGAGAGGAAGCCGAACTCGGATTACGAGTGCTGAAACGGCGGTGGTAATCCGAGTGCGGGGGACTTATATATGAAAACGAGGCTGTGAAAAAAGTCCCCCAAAAAAAGAGAACACTTTCAGGCGTAAAGCCATGGAAGCGTTCTCCTTTTTTTGGTATAATTATTCTACCATGAATAATACCAAGTCATATTATAGTCCAA
>CADCQU010000018.1 GCA_902803635.1 uncultured Lachnospiraceae bacterium
GTATCACGAGGTTTAGGTTAAGAAGTAGGCGTAGGCTGCCTTGCAATAGTCGTAGATGGCGATGACAACGTTCTTCAAGGCATCGTTGTCCCCTTCAAGAGCGTTCTTGATGTAGTCCTGCGTGCTGACGGTCGCGCCATAGGTCGTGCTGCCATTCGTGAAGGTCAGGGAAAATTCATCCAGAATGCAGCTTGCCGCGATGGAAGGAATCTCATAGAAAATGTAGGAGCCGGTCGGCTTTTTCTTCCATTGCAGCGGCGTACCGTTCAGGGTGACGGCTGTGTTCTCGAACGTCTCCGGATCGATAACCTCGAAATACAGCCGGTAGCTCGTCTTCGTCTTCAGCAAAAGCGTCGAACCCTTGTACGCAAGGCCGAAATCACCGAAGTTGTCCGGGAGCAAGTTCTTCTTCAGTCCGGTCGGCGCGGTCAAGGTATAGGCAAGGTCTTCATCGGCCGGAAACCACGTCCTGTAGCCAAACACCCGCTGCGCCTTCGCGCCATAAATCAACATGGCCCTGGCCAGATTCCAGAGCGTCTCGCTGTAGGTCGTGTGCTCTGCATCGGCCAGAATCGTCCTCGCGTAGGTCTGCACGGAATATTGATTCTTTTTGACCACGGCATCATTAATCTTCAGGGTCGCCGTCACGACATCGGTCATTTCCTTCGCCGCAACATGCACCGGCACTTTATAACAGCCTGCGCACGGCTCGCCCTGCGGAATCTGCTCCGCCTCGCTGAGGCTAACGCTTTCCGTCTTTTCCACCGTCGTACCATCCGCCAGATCGACCGTCCAATGGAAGTCCACATCGGCCGCCGCGGGGTCGGCAGTGCCGAGGTCGACGATGAAATTGATGCCGATATCGTCCTTCAGTGTCAGCGAGTGACCGATGAAGTACATTTGCCCGCTCGGAATGTCCGGAACGGTGTATGTATAGTCGATCACGGCGGTCGTAGCATCCATATTGTCAACCGTCGCAGCGCCGCTCTGACCGTTGACGGTCAACGCAAAGCATTTGTCCTGAGCAATCGTGCCGTCGGGATTTTGCGCACTGTTGTGGCCCTTGAACCAGACGGTGCAGGAGTCGTAATCGCCGGTGGAGAACATCGCGCGAAGCTGATAGGTCTGGCCCGGTTCGAAGTTCATTCCGGGATCTTCCCCGTTCGCATCGAGCCATTGGGCCCAGACTACAGCGTAGTCCGTGCCGGCCGGCACGGCCAGCCCAAAATCGGCGGCATTTGCAAAATCTGTCGGGATCGGATCTCCCGCCTGCGCGTCGACCGTCAGCTCGACCGCTTCGACGAGCTTTGCCGCCTGCGTCCATTTACAGTAGAGCGTCACATCCCCCTCAACGAAATCCCACGTAGCAACACCGGTGGTCTCGTCATTCGGGTCGAGGAACCAGCGCACCGTGCCCTTCTCCGGGTCGTACACCTCGTACTGCGTGTAATTGTCGTCGTCACATAAAGCCTCGGCGTAGGCGGCACCGTTAAACCAGTCCTTGTCGGGCCGGCCGCTTGCGCTGGAACCGCTCCAGACGCTCTGCATCGGTGCCGGAGCCGCGCCGATCCCGCCGGTGTCGAACGAAATCGTATAGTGGCTGTATGTGAATGTGTAGGTCCGGTCCTCGGTGACCGCCTCCCTCGTCGGGGTGACATCCCAATGACCAACACCGTAGCCGTACTCCGGCTGCATATCGTCGGGAATGTAGGACGGCGATTCGCCATCGAGCACGTATTCGATTACCGTGTCGGAATTCTCATGCGACCAAAGGCCGTTGACGATTTTGTAGGTCACGGTGCGGAGTACCAACGGACGGGTTTCGGTGTGGCCGGAATCATGGAGGCAGACACGGGTCTCCAATCCCGGCTCCTCGGGCGTGGGCTGCGTCGTGACCGTCCACGGCCCCCATTCGTGCTCACTGTTCGAGAAACGAATCGATCCGTTGTGCTTCAAAAGCGCAATATCATCGCTTTCTCCGACACGGATGATCACCGAAAGTGAGCCCTCCGTCATTGGCAGGTTCTTATTCACCGTGCAGGAGAAGGCACCGGTTTCGTCGGTCGTGAAATAGTTCCCAAAGTAGCCCGCTCCGCCATAATTCATCTGTATATCTACGGAACCGGAGACACCTGCGGCAGCCTCACCCCACTGATCCGTCAGAACGCCGCTGACCGTGTAGGACTGGCCCGGATGCGCGACCGCAGGCGCAAGGTTCTGTACGGTCAAATGGCGTTTTTCCTTGACAATCACGGTGCAGGTTGCCTGGCAGGGCGCAAATTCTTCGCTGCCGGGATAGGAAATCAGCAGCTCATGTGTACCGATACCCAGATCCGACGCCCGAATCTTCACCCTGTAGCCCACCATGGACTCCATCTCACCGACCGGCGTGCCGTTGACCGTGACCGCAGGCGCAGGAGCATAGACCTCCTGATACTCGTCATCCGTACCGACGTAAAAAGATACGTAGAAATCGTCGCTCACATCGACAGTGTCCGGACAGTAAAATACGCGAATCTCCGTCAGAGCGGCGAGGCGCAGAATGTGGACGGAATAGTCCTGCCGGTGAGCCTTGTCCTCCGCGACCGCGGTGACGGTGAAGTCGTTCCAGCCGACATTGAGTGCCTTTTGTCCGCCGCCCTCGACCGTCGCGGTAGCGTGGTAGGTATCCGCCTGAATCTCGACGCTCTCGGTAGCATAAGGTACGGTGGCGTAGTAGTCAATGATATTCGAGGCAAATGCAGGCTGGAGCGTTACGCCGGGGATCGTGATATTTCCCAACCGCGCATAGCTCGAAATCTCGGCAAATGTATAGGTAAAGGTCTGGTCCTGCGCAATGGAGACGGCGGCCGGGTCCGTGTCCCAGCGGCCATATGTGCTAAATCCCTCCGCCTGGGTCATCCCGGTGGGAATTTCCGCCGGCGTCTGTCCTTCGGGAACATACTCCGTCCTGGGCGTGTTTGTGCCGTCGGCCCAGAAGCCGTTCTCGATCACATAGGTCACGGTATGACACGGCGTAAAGGAATAAATGAAGGTCCGGTCTCCGCTGATGATCCAGCTACCCGGCAGAGAGTTCCAGCTACCCGGTTCGGCATACCCCGCGGAGGGCTGTCCAGGGGAAGGGACATTGCCCGGCTTTTTCTGGTTGCTGACGTACTCGGTTTTGGTTCCTGTCGTGCCGTCCGACCAGGTTCCCCCAATCATTTCATAGGTAACAACCCACTTCGGCAGGAAGCTCGCGCTTACCGTCACGGGCCCGGCCGGCATCGTGAAGGTATATACGCCATTTCCCTGCGACCGCAGCGCAACGCTGCCGGAAGATGTGGCTGCGGTCACGCCCGAAAAATCGTAGGCCTCGTTCGGTGTCGCGGTGATCGTGACGGTATCGCCCGCGTAATAGCTGCCCGTGCCTGAAACGGAGCCGCCATTTCCGGGACTGCAATCTGCGTGCACGCTGTACTGCGGGGCGTCCTTCCAGAAGAAAGTCATAAAAACGCTGGTGTTGCCGTCGTCCGGGGAAGTCAACGAGTAGATGGTCTGTCCGGGGACGCCGGGGATGTTGTACCAATGGCTGTACCTATTGTCCACGATTTTTTCCACCCGTATATGGTCAAGCGCCTGCCTGTAGGGTTCCGTGACGTACAGGTTCACCTTCGTGTTCGGCGAGGTGTGGACCTTGTCCATTCGGAGATACTCTCTATCGTCCGCGTAGACCCAGAATTCCTGCGTCGTGGTTTTCCTGTCCGCGAAGGTAATGTAGACCGTAATGTTTTTGGCCGGCATCGGGAACGTGACCACGGAATCCTGGTAGGAAAAAGCCGTGTCAGCATCCGATAAAAGGTACGTGATGTTGCCAGCGCTGTCCCGGTAGTAGCAGCTCTGCGTGACATAACCGCTTTGACCGGGTCTGGATATCATGATCGAGACAGGCTCGCCGGCCGCAGCCCGGTTTTTGTCAATCTCGTAGAGGCGGCCAAAGTTGAGGGGGGTTCCCGCAGTGATTGTGTAGGTTGGTTCCTCCGCCTCGACATCGCTTTGCGTTACCGCTGGCAACAGAACAGCAAACAGCAGGCAGACAAGGGGCATCAGAAGAAATCTGGTTATTTTTTTCATGGCATCGTCCATCCTTTCTGATAAAATTCAAGAAATGATTACTATATAATCCCCATCGCCGGAGGCGATTAAATTCATGGGATTTCGACATGCGCGTACACGAAATAATACCCCGTGGTGGCGCGCGCCAGCGCATGGAGATTTAATCTGTAACCGGAAACACAGTTGCAGCTCACAGTGGAAGTCCATCGAGTCACCTCTTCAGCTTCACAATCTCCGGATTTGACTGGTATGTCGCGACTTTCTCTCCTTTTCGTTCGAGAAGCAGCCCCATTTCGACCAGCCGGCCAAGCACATTCTTCCGGAAATAGGTGGACGGCTGCAGGGAAAGGCTGTCCGCGATTTCCCTCGCCGTGCGCGGCTTCGCGTAACAAAAAGACAGAATTTGCAGGTCATTCTTCCCATCCAGCACGACTTCGGTATAAATGTCCGGAAGCGCATCGCTCTCCTCCAAAACGCCGCCGCGGAACGTAAGGTCGGGAAGCGTCAACGTGAAGGAAGAGGCATTTGCCGAGATATAAGGCTGGAACGCCTCCCCGTACCCTGCGTAATCCGCCGCAATCTTATCGAAGCCGGAACCCTTTTCTTCCATATAATGGCAGAGCTCCAAAACGGCACAGATGACATCGTTTCGCCGCCTCGGGATAATCTGGGAAATGTTCTTCTCCTTCCGCAGCTCCCGGACGCCGAGAAGCGAGCCCGGGGACGTAATCTCCAGCCGGTCGCGGAAAACATTTACCTCAATCTGTGAACCTTGAATATAATAATTTCGGTGTCCGACTGCATTCACAATACCTTCGGTCACAGACCGCGCCGGAAAGGACACATAGTCACTCCGCCCGGTCGCCTGTTTTTCAAAGCCATTGTTGGAATGGTTCCTGACAAATGCAATGCACGCGGCGATTACGTCCAGAAGGTTCCCAACAAATGTCTCGGAAGCGGTCACATACGAGCTTCCCTTCGTGATTCCCGGCCAGGCCGTGGCAACGGCCTTCGTCCGCAGGTCGCTGCAGGCATCCGCAAAGAGCAATGCTCCCTTCGAAAGACAGCCTTCGCCGGACAAAAAGCCAATGGACATAAGCTGCTTCTCCGTGACATTTTCCCCCTGCTCCTTCGCATGCGCAAACAGCTTTTGGAAGTCCTCCTGCCGAAAATGGGCATCGACAAATGGCCTGTCATACGGGGTGTTGTCGCTCATGAGTACCATTTCCCGAATCTGCTCCGGGGTCGCCTGGACGGTCTCCCCAAAGCTGCGGACATAAATACCCAGAAGACCGCCCTCATGAACCATCACCGGAACGTTCCTGCTCGGACGGACAACGATGTTGAGTACATACCTTGTGGGCGTATACTCCGTGCAGGGAATCGGCTGGATATCGTAATCAACAGCCGGTTCAAAATGTTCCCTCGCCTTTCGGTGCACCAGGAGAACCGTCTTGTCCGCCGTCGTATGGTCCATGGCCAGCACCGTATGTGTCCGATTGTCCACGCCAATGTAAAGGTTCCCTCCCTCCGTGTTTGCAAATGCAGCCATCGTCTTCAGCCAGCCCATTTCCTTCGACTTCCCCGAAGCGGCGTTCCCTTCCTCAATCATACCCTTAAATTCCACATTCCTGCTTTCCAGATTCACGCCAGGAACCAGCTCTTCAAAAAGCATCCCCATCACCTCCTTTTTCATTTTCGGTTCTATCTTGGATTATAACAGAAAACAGTGAAGTAGAGAAGAAAAACTTCACTCTACTTCACTATAAACTTCACTGTACTTCATTATAAACTTTACTCAGGAGACAGAGAACCGTCCCCCCCGTCTCCCTATTCGCCTTTTTGTACGAGCGCGCCCGAAGGAAGTAGGTCGTACCCTCCCGCAGCCCGGTCACCGACTTTAAGGTGTTCATCCTGCCCTTCAGCGCGAATGTCCTCGTCCTTGCCATGTTCTCCTTAAGGCTCACCTGAAGCTGGTAGCCGGAAGCGCCATTTGCCTGAACTGTAACACATTTTCCGTTCAGGTGCCCCCCCCTCGAAAAAAGCTCTATTGCTTCGTAAAGGGCCTGTCATCCTGAGCGAAGCGAAGGATCCCGTTAGGTTTTTCCAAAATTTGACGGGATTCTTCGTCGCTTCGCTCCTCAGAATGACAGAAAATCGGGGATCAGCTGAACAGTAACCATTTTCCCGCCGTGCACCCCGTAAAGACAATGAAATAAGGATGACAGACGGCATCTGAAATGCTACAATAAAGATACGTAAGAAAACTGTGAAAAAGGTGGCCAGCATCAGATTTGCGGAAGCTGGGAACCAGAGGAGAAGACAGAATCCTTACGTAACCCCTTGAATATGCACGAATTAAAGGCATATTCTATGGGATAAGTCCGTCCCACGAGGGGAATTTTTATATTTCAAAAAGGAGGAAAACTATGAACAAACACAGTACGCGACCGGTCTTGCGCATTTTGGCGGTGATACTCAGCCTTGCGCTTCTGCTAACCTTCACGCCGCTGTCGGGGATGGTATCGTTCACGGCGAGCGCGGCAACTGCTAAGCACCCGTATTACAGGGTCACCGTATACTGGAATGTCAAAAATGCCAACAGTGATGCAGGCAACTGGTTTTCGTTTATCTATCAATATCCTGATGCATATGACAGCGATTCAAATACTATGATGTCTAAGGTAATCTCAAACGAGACGTTCCACAAAGCTGCAGAACAAGAAGGCGAACAACACGCCATCTTTGAACTGCCGGGCATACCCTACAAACTGACATATAATATATACGGTAGAACAAAAGATGTATCCGAGTGGTACATCACAAAGGTGACCGTAGAAGCCATAAATCCTGTTCCTAATTGTGGAATAGGAATAATTACACTTTGGGAAGGCAAATTAGGAGAGAATGTGGCTCGTCTCGGAGGTGGTTCCAACCAAAACACAATATCATTCAACACTAATGGTCCCACTTTTAGTGGTTGGACATACAGTGAGGTCGGCTCTAACGCAAGTGCCGTGACAAACAGCTATTTTTCGGATGTACACGCAAAAGGCATTTATGTTAAAGGAGCTACGCCTATATCCTGCGACAGTACCTTTTATGTTCCGACAAACCTTGGTGGCGTCAGCTATTACTCCGTAACCAAGGGCGTAGTGTACGACCAGTACGGTGGAAGATACCCCGACCAAAGAATGAAGACATACGTAAAAAAACAGGAAACCGGTATTACTTATGACGGGTCAAATGTTGATCTGTATAATTCAGCCAACAGGGCAAACGACTATACCTATACCTTTGGCTACGATTTTAACGCAGGGATACGTTCCGAAAAAACCGTTACTGTTAAAACCTTCGACTATAATGTTACATTCAAAGACAAGGACGGCAATGTCCTGAAAACCGAAACCGTAGACTACGGCAAGAGCGCCACTCCGCCGGATTCGGTTCCTTTGCATATAAACGACGGCAAAACCAAATATGATTTCTCCGGATGGAATTACGGCGCCGACTACTATACCAATATCACGGATGGATCTCAATACAGATCTCTTTACTCGTGTTATTTTGAAAGCAATGCTTTTTCCGGCAGCGGCACCCAGTCCGATCCCTATCTCATCCGAAACGCCGATGACTGGGAATCCCTGCGCCAGCGCTGCCTGAATTACGACACAACGGATGAATACTTCCGTATGGAGAACGATATCACGGTCAGCGACCCGGTAGGTGCTTACGGTCACCCCTTTAAGGGAATCTTTGACGGCAACAGCAAGACCCTCCGCTTTGACCACACCGCAACAGGCGAAAACGCCGCTCCGTTCAACTATATTGACGGCTGTACGATCAAAAATCTCCGCACGGTTGGCACGATCAATACCGCATACAAATACGCCGCCGGTCTTGTTGCGGATCTGTCCGGCACTGTCACGATTGAAAACTGCCGCAGCAGCGTTGCGATCAACAGCACCGTAAGCGGCGACGGCACGCACGCCGGCTTTATCGCAAAAGCCAATAAGGGCTCTCTCCTCACCATGAGGGGCTGTTTGTTTGACGGAAGCTTCTCCGGTCAGAGCACAAATTCCTGCGGCGGCTTTATCGGCTGGCGCAGCGGCGGAGCCGATATTTATGACAGCGTTTTCGCTCCGTCAAATATAGACATTGACCTTACCGATTGCTCCACCTTTGCGCGTAACAAGGTGGATACCCATAACAGCTACTATTTGCAGACAATGGGTACGGATAATCTTGCCATGTGGAAAAAGGGTTATACCGTTACCGCAGGCGCTGACGTGACGATCAACAAGGGCGAAGGCACGCCGTACAAGGTAAGCGGCATCACCGCCTACGGCACGGGTCTTGACTACAACAAAAAATTTTATGCAGGCACGGGCGATACGCTCAGCCTTTCTCACTCCGATAAAACAGGCTATATCTTCAAAAATTATTCGGTAAATTCCGGCTCCGTCAGCGGAAACACCCTTACCGTAGGCTCCGCCGACACCACCGTGAACGCGGTGTATAACGCCCTGTATACCGTCACATGGAAAAACGGCAATACGGTTTTGAGAAGCGAATCGGTTGAGTCCGGCAAGGTTCCGACTTATACGGGCGCAACGCCTACAAAGGCAAGCGATAACAAATACAGCTATACCTTCAAGGAGTGGTCTCCTGCGGTATCGGCAGTGACAGGCAATGTGACCTATACGGCTGTGTTTACAAAAACTCCCCTTGCGACACATTTTTCACAGAGTGGCAGTACCTATATCATCAACGATGAAACAGGCTGGGACATCTTCTGTGACATGCTGGCTGAGAACACCAAGGGCTTCTTCACCGGTAAGACCGTCAAGCTGGGCAAAAGCATCACTGTCAGCCGTATGGCAGGCAGCGATTATCACGACTTTACCGGCACCTTTGACGGACAGAGTTACACGCTGACCTTCAACTACACAGCCGACTCTGAAAGTGCCGCCCCCTTCCGCAACACGGAGAGCGGTTGTGTCATCAAAAATCTTCATGTAAACGGCACCATCAACACTGCATACAAATATGCCGCCGGTCTTATCGCACAGCAGTACGGCACGGCAACAATCGAAAACTGCCGCAGCAGTGTTATGATCAACAGCTCCGTAAACGGCGACGGCACCCACGGCGGCTTTGTTGCCGTAGCAGGCGGTGCCACGATGAAAGGCTGTGTTTTCGACGGCGTTATCTGCTCGCTAAGCAGCGCTGCCCGCACAAGCTCCTGCGGCGGTTTTGTCGGTTGGGGTTCGGTCAATATCAGTGATTCGGTTTATAATCCTGCTGCGGTTCCCGACGGCAAATTTGCCCTCGCCAGCACCGACTGTTATACATTCAGCCGCCGTTCGGGAGATGTTACAAACTGCTACTACACATCAGACCTCGGCACAGCGCAGGGCAAACAGGCTTACACCATCACCGCAGGCGATGATGTGACGCTCGCCCTTTCCGGCAAGGCGACCGTATACAAGGTAAGCCAAATCACCGCATACGCAGACAACAGCGGTCTCAAGTACGGAGATACCTTCTACGCAGGTAGCGGAGATACGGTAGAGCTCACGCTTGGCTACACGGGCACCCCGGCGGAAGGCTACATCCAGAACGGTTTTGCCGCAAGTGCAGGCACGCTTGACGGCACTGTACTGACAATGCCCAAAGATAATGTGACCGTTTCGGCAAAAATTGACTTTACAGACGGCATAGGTGCTTCCCTTGTCGGACATTCCATCAGCCTGGACGGCGATATCGGCGTGAACTTCTATATGGAGCTTGCGGATGATATTGTAAGCAGCGACACCGCCTATATGCAGTTTACCATTCCCAACGGCAGCAAGACCGAAACAAAAAAGGTCTTCATCAAGGACGCACGGGTAGAAGGCAACTATCACGTCTTCAAGTGCAGCGTCTCCGCAAAGGATATGAATTCTATCATTAAAGCTCAGATTTCTGACGGCAACGGCGGTTCGGGTACAGAGTACACCTACTCCGTAAAAGACTATGCAGATTATCTGCTGGCGCATACTGGAAATCATGCAGAATATGCGGCTGCAGCTCCGCTTGTCAGGGCGATGCTCCATTACGGCGCAGCCGCACAGGAGTTTTTCGGCAGCACCTATTCACCTGCAAACGAAGGCATAGACAGCAACGGTTGGGAGAACGTGACCGCGCAGACGATCAACAAACCCTATGACAATACAACCGGGAACCTGCCGGAAGGCACGACCATTGTGGGAGCGACACTCTCGCTGAAGTCGCAGACCACGCTATCGCTTTATTTCAAGAGCGATACAACGCTCGAATTTTCCTGCGAAGGTATGACCGTCAAAACAGAAGCAAAGGGCGATTATCAAATTGCGCGTATCCGCAACATCCCCGCAAAAATGCTCAGCGATGACTTTACCGTCAGCCTTGGCAACGGATATCACGTAACCTACAGCCCGCTGACCTACTGCTATAACGTACTCAGCGACTGCGATCAGCCCGATTCGCTCAAGCACGTCGCTCAAACATTGTACCTGTACTCGCAGGCGGCTGACGAATATTTTGGTTGAGGCGCACGAAAAAGGAGACAGGGGGACGTTCCTCTGTCTCCTCCTATTAACTTCACTCCACTTCACTGCAAACTTCACCACTTCACTGTAAATTACAAAAGACCTTCCCCATCATCCTTGCGGATATAGTATTCCAGATTCCAGCCAAGATACAAAGGAATACTGTAAGTCACGGTGCTTTCGCATAGATTCTTCGCGATGTTCTTCCGGGAAAGCTTTAAGCCAGTTCTCGGCAAATATTTTTTGCAGAATTGCCGGAAGCTCTTCGCCTGCGTGTTGTCGGCGGCCTTCACCTCGACCGGGACGATCTCGCCATTTTCTTCAAAAACAAAATCCACCTCCGCCGCATTTCCGGAACGCCAAAAGTACGGTTCCTTGCCAAGCGAAAGCAGCTCATTTGCCACGTAGTTCTCGGCAAATGCGCCTTTGTACTTCACGTACAGGGCCGACTCCTTCCAGATTGTTTCCGCGGACACCCCGGACCTTGTCCTGAGGAGGCCAATATCCGACAAATATACCTTAAAATAAGTCTTGTCAGCAAAGCCGGAGAGGGGGATTTCCGGCTTTTCAACCAGCTCCGTTCTCACGATCAGGCCTGCATTTGCCAGCCACTGCAGGGCATCCTCCAGCTCCGCCGCCCTCTTTCCCTGTTTTACATGGGAAAAGACGAATTTGTTATTCTCCTTGGCAAGCTGCACGGGGATGGAATCCCAGATCCACCGGATTTTTGGCACCTCGCTAAGCGGTGCATGTTTTGCAAAATCGTCCGCGTAATCCTGCAGGATTTCCTTCTGGACCTCCTCGACTTCGTCCACATCGTGTGTTTCAATCCAAGTCTTGACAGCCTCCGGCATCCCGCCGACAATATAGTACTCCTTCAACAGCCTGTCCATTGGAACCGAATAAAGCTCCGGAATCGGCCGGTCAGTTGGCCATTCCCGGAACACCTCCAGCAAGTCGGCCCTGCCATTTGCAGCTACAAACTCCTTGAAGCTCATCGGATACAGACGAAGCCGGTTCACCTTTCCGACAGGAAAGGAAAGCTGCTCCTTTTTCAGAACGACGCCCAACAGAGAACCGGCACAGATCAAATGCAGCTCCCTCATGTCTTCGCAAAAATATTTTAACGCGGTAATCGCACGGGGACACTCCCCGATTTCGTCCAGAAAAACCAGCGTCTTCCCTGGAACAATCTCCGTTTTAAAATGCCTTCCGAGCTCCGTTAAAATTCTATGCACGTCAAAATCATAGTCAAATATCGCCGCAAGCGTTTCCGTGGCCTCAAAATTCACATACACGTAGCTCTCGAAGTACTCTTTTGCAAATTTTTCCACAATATACGTCTTCCCGCACTGCCGAACGCCGGTCAATAAAAGCGGCTTCCTCCGAGCCTTCCCCTTCCACGCCAGCAATTCCTTCATAATATCCCTATCCATCCCCACCTCCAGAAGTCCTATGACATTTGTAAACATTGTAACAAAAGTCCTATGACTTTTGCAAGAGTTGCCGCAAAAGTCATAGGACTTTTTGTCAAAAATTATAAGAAGACAGTGGAACCGTCCCCTGTCTCCTGCTTTACCAGATTTGTACCGACTTCTTTCCCGAGGCATATTTATATACTTTGATATTCTTCTCTTTGAGATACGCAATCAGAGCCGGGGCATCGTATTTCCCCGTTTTATCCTCCGTAATGCTCTTGGGGGCATCGACAAATGCCGCCTTAGGCTGTACGTAATCGTAAAACCGTTTCGTCAGACCCCAATTTCCGTGATGTCCGCACTGTACAAATGTCGATTTGAGTTCTTTTCTGTATTTTTTCACAATCCGTTTTCCGCGTGACTTCGAGACATCTCCGCAGAACAGGAAGCTTCTCTTCTGTCCTTTTAATTTGAACATCAGGGAACCATAATTGCACTGGTTCTTTTTGTATTGATCGATGGACTTGTCCCAGCCGTTCAGAACCTTCAGCTCCAGGCCAAGCACCTTTCGTCCATCGCCCTCCTGAAGATATTTTAATTTCTTCGTCTTCTTTGCCAGAGCGTTAAACTGCTCATAGATACTGTATTCGTCCCAAGGCTTCTGTGTAGCTTTATACTGTTTTGCCCTTGTTTTTGGGCTGTAAATTACGCCGATGCTGATATTTGTATAATTGTTCCCCAGAATCTCCGTCAGAGCTCCCACATGATCCGGATGTGGATGCGTAATGATCCAGACGGCCACCTTGTTCCCCAGACTCCTGATCACAGAGCGCACCGTATCCGCCTCGTAACGCCAGCCACCGTCGATTACCATAAGCTTTCCCGAACTGTTGACCACCGTATAAAACATCGATTGCCTTGGTGCATCCTCCCGGCCATACTGCGTCACGGTCCATATTTCTTTTTTCGACGCATTCTTTCCGTAGACAGGTGTCCGCAGCAACGCCACCGCCAGGATTATCATGGCAGCGAAAAATCCCACGTGCAGCAGCCTTCGAAATCTTTTGCAAGCTATTCCCTTCTTTTGCATGCTTTTATCCTCCAAAGTAATCCAAAATCCGACCGGAGCCGCCGTGAGGGCGGTCAATCGTCGGACATAAGACGACGGTTCTTTTCGCGAAGCTCCCGGTAGAGGCGCATCTCCGGAGAGTTCAAATCCTCCTCCCTCTCCTTCTCCATCTGCCGGATCCTTTCGGCCACCTCTCGGCGGCGGCTTTCGATGAGGGCGGCCTCCTGCCGCTTTCTCGCCATCTCGGCAAGCTCCCTCTCACGATCCTTCTTCTTTGCAATTCGCGCCTCATGCTGGAAAAACAGCAGGAAGAGCATCAAAGCGATGATAAATCCAAGCATATCACACCTCCTTTTTCATGGTTGTGGCAGAGCAACTTTGGGAGCATTTTAAGGAGACAGGGGACGGTTCTGTCTCCCTTTTATTTCTCAGACTTCATGTGTGCTCTCACTTATCGATTTTCCATACCTTCTCGATACTTCAAATGTATGCACACTCTCTTCCTATAATATACCATGTTCTCCCCCTATTCAACAACAGACAAAAAGAAAAAATGTTCTGAATCTGGGCGAACCGCTTTTCATGATACCTCTGGCCGGGGTGCCCCTCTCCGTCACTGCTTTGCCGTGACACTTCCCCTGAAGGGGGAGGCAAGGGGTTTACATACTTTTTGCAGAATTGCCAGAAAAAGTGTTTACAAACATCTTTTGATGCCATAAAATAATGTTTGGAAACATTTTTTCTTCTATGAAAATAGTGTTTCAAAACACCATTTGAACATTTTGAGGTGAAAGCAGATGAATTATAACGATTATGAGTGGATTCTTGACCGCTCCCGCCGGAGGGTCCGGGAAGTCTCGCTCGATAAAAAGAGATTCCTGTTTGACAGTATCGACTGGCGCGACCGTCTGATCTGCGTTCTTGGGGCAAGAGGCACCGGAAAAACCACGTTGCTTCTTCAACATATAAAAACGGATTTTTCGGAAAACCCGGACGCTGCCCTGTATGCCTCTTTGGACAATCTCTGGTTCAAGACACATGCTCTGGAGGATTTGGCCGAAACACATTATAAAAACGGGGGCAGCCATCTTTTTCTTGATGAAATCCATTATCTGAAAGACTGGCAGCTCATCCTGAAAAACATGTACGATGATTTTCCCGGCCTCCACATCGTATATTCCGGCTCATCGCTGCTGAAAATCGATACGGAAAGCGGGGATCTCTCCAGGAGGCAGATCATTTACCATTTGCCGGGCTTATCCTTCCGGGAATACCTCGATTTTGAAAACGTTCTGCAGACCGAGGCCGTGTCCCTGCAGCATTTGTTGGAAAACCATGTGACGCTGGCAAATGCATTTGCCGAAAAAACAAAGGTCCTCCATTTCTTCAACCAATACCTTGCAAAGGGCTACTATCCGTTTTACAAGGAAGTCTACGCCGGTTACGAGCTCCGGATGCAGCAAATGATCAACCAGATTCTGGAAAGTGACTATCCTTCCACGGAATCCATCTCGTATGCCACCGTCCAGAAGATAAAAAAAATGCTCTACATCCTTGCGCAAAGCTGCCCGCAGACACCGAACATGCAGGAACTGTACCGTGAGCTCGAAACGGACAGAAACCAGGGCCTTCGGATGCTGTACATCCTCGAAAAAGCAGATTTGCTAAGCCTCCTGTCCTCCAAGGACATTTCCCTAACCAACATGGCCCGTCCCGATAAAGTTTACTGTGACAACACAAACATCATGTTTTCCTTAACAGAAAATATCAACACAGGCACCAAACGGGAAACCTTTTTCCTAAACCAGCTGCGGGCCGCCGGCTATGCCGTCCGTTACCCCCGGCAGGGTGATTTTCTTGTAAACGACAAGTATCTTTTCGAGGTTGGCGGCAGAAGAAAATCCTTCGACCAGATCAAAGACATCGCCGACAGCTATCTGGCGATTGACGACGTGGAGGTAGGAAGAGGAAACAAAATCCCCCTCTGGCTGTTCGGGTTTTTATATTAAGTCACGGGAGACAGGGGACGGTTCCTTTTCCGCAATAGATACTGTAGCAATGCCTTTTTTTATCGATTTTCCATACTTTCTCGATACTTCAAATGTATGCACACTCTCTTCCTATAGAATACCATGTTCTCCCCCTGTTCAACAACAAAAAGAAAAAATTTTGTTCTCAATCGATAGACAGACACACTAAATCAAGAAAACGAGGCAAATAGAGATACCTATCTTCCTTCGACGATTAAACTGGTACAAAATAATTCAGGTAAATGTATCAGAAAACTACAATTTAAAAATCGTAATATTTTTATATTATATATTTTCACTTGCTTTTCCGTCATTCTTCTGTTATAATGGACAAAACGCCAGAAAATATGATATACTGGAGGTGGCTGCTTGATGGCTAAAAAGACTGACGCGGAAACGCTTGCAAGGATTCAGGAGCTTCGGAAGGAACTGCGGGAGCTGGAGAAGACTGTTCTTCGGAGCGACTGGCACGCGGGGTTCGAGGGGGCTTTGCGGATTGATTTACATAAGTACGGGAACGCCGTGCATTTGCTGACGGAGGAGGAAATCGGTGAGATGCCGCCGCGGGCGGATTTCATGGTGCTCGTGGAAGACGAGGAAGTGGCATTTGACGAGGCGATTTTCCAGATTTTCCGGAAAATCAACGTGATCGAATATAAGAACCCGAGCGATTCCTGAAACGAGCGGACGCTTTGGAAGGCGAGCGGGTATGCGAGCCTGTATATTGGCGTTGCCGAACATGAGGGCGACCGGCCGGCGGACCAAGTGACGATTTCCATTTTTCGCGCGGGGAAGAACCCGGAAATGTTCGCGAAGATGGAACGGGAGGGGACGCTTGTGCGTGGCGAGGTGCCGGGGATTTACCAAGTTCGGCGTATCACGAATTTGCCGTTCCAGATTGTGATTACAAATGAGCTGGAAGGGGACGAGTACGCGGCTTACCGGGCGTTGACGGAGCGGGCGAAGGAGGAGGATGTGGCAGCCGTCCTTGACAGGGTCGGGGCTTCCGCAGGGAGTGATAGTCTGGTGGATCACTTCGCGGCTCTGCTTCGCCTTGTGCTCGAGAAAAATCCGCAGTATTTTTCGCTTGCCAAGAGGAGGGAGAAGGATATGGATGAGCATGAGTATGCTGTAAAAGTATTCATGGAAGTGTTCAAGGACGAGGTGGACGCAAAAGTTAATACTGCGGTTGACAAGATAAAGGTCGAATTGGACGCGGCTAATGAAAAAGCGGATAAAGCAAAGGCTGAAGCGGATAAAGCAAACGCCGAAGCGGATAAAGCAAACGCCGAAGCAACCGAGGCAAGGGCTGAGGCAGACAAGGTAAAAGCCGAAGCTATTGCGAACGATGCAAAGTGGCAGAAGACTCTTGCCGAGAAAGAAGAAATCATAAAGGCACAAAGCCTTACGAATATTTCCAACATAATGAGTTCTTTACAAATTTCTGCGGAAAAGGCAATGGATCTGCTAAAGATTCCTGTGGAAGAGCGGCATTTATATGTGGCGCTTTTGCCGAAATAACATCCTGAAAAAACGAGTAAGCGGCAGGTTTTCTATCCTTACCGCTTACCTGTTTTTCTATGTTGTTGGTTGCGTCTTTCTCCTACCTAATCACCCATGCAAACGCGGCCGCAGTTCTGAGATTCGCATCCTTGAAATGGTTTCCTTTGTTCCACGCAAGCGTGCAGGTGGTACCATTTGCCTGAAGAAGCTCGTAAGCGTCCCGGATACAATCACCGACGGAAGCCATTACATGATTCCTTGTTTTTTCTTCCCGGTCTCCAAGGCTCAAATAGACTTTGCGGGCATGGATGGAATTGTCCCTCATGTAATCAACAAAGTCTGGAAACCAGATGGAGGGCGATGCAGCCGCTACTCCTCGGAATACATCTGTCTGGTATGCAGCCCAGATAGCGAACAATGCAGCCAGGGAGTAACCGCCGATGAAATATGTCTTACCGGCATCTTGGGTGTACTTCAAAACCTCCTCCAGTGTTGCTGCCGCTCCGCCTCCAAAGTCCTCTTTGCCAAATACAGCTGGAGCTTTCCAAGGAGACAAATCTTTGTTCCAGTCATCCACTTTGATAGCGATGAGGCTGAACTCTACATTTACAAGACGCTTTATATCCGCGACCTCATTTTCAATTCCTGCAAGGTCATGGTCGTCCACCATTTGAATCAAAACCACCCCGGCATCCGTGCTTCCATATCTGCTTACGTCCATAAATCTCTCCCCATAAAAAACGTTTCCGTTAGATTTAGAAACATCCTATCCCCATTTGGGGATTCTCAGCGGGAATACCGCGTCCCTCGCCCTGTTCCCGAAACCTTCACGTAACCGCCCTCCATCATTTTCTTAAGAAGCGAAAGCGTCTTCGCCTTTCCAAAACCGCTCTCCTTCACGATTTCCGAACTTGAAAGTGCCTTCCGTAATGGTGGCCAATCGATTCAAGACGGTCAATGAACTTCGATTCAATTTTGTATTCGGAAATGCGCGGCATGGGAGGTCCTCCTATGTGCAAATTTTTTCTAACTGTACGGTTAGCCCACAATGTAACGTTTTCTGTCATTCTGAGTAGCGAAGCGACGAAGAATCCTGTCAACAGTAGCGAAAAACATACGGGATTCTTCGCTTCGCTCAGAATGACAACCATTTTTCAAAGAAGATGATTCTTTTAATGAATTCAAACGTACAGGTGGAAATTTTTATCAAATTGCGTACGGAAATCTCTCCCACCCTCTCGACAACAAATTTCACAGAAATCGAAACCGTAGACAATGGGCTTGCTGAACGTATATCAATCTAAATCCAATTCCATTATAACACGAAGGCTTTTGTTCGGAAACGAAAAAAGCTATAATGACAACCAGCAACCAAAGTGTTAATATTCTCTTGTCGAACAAAAACCTATCCAAGGTTTTTATAGGTATTTCTCGAGGGAAAGACCGAATTTGTTTTATTCATAGCCCGTTAAATGTGGCAAATGTACCATTTGTCACATTTAACGGGCTATTTTGCAAAGTTTCCAAATCCTACCCACTCTATTCAAGATTAACGGAGTTTACAAATCAAGCGGAGTATCATCCATGTCCTTATAAGCAATAATCCCGGCCTTCTCGTCAACCCGCTCCTCGCAGTAAACGATTCTGGCAGAAAAAATCTTTTTAAAAAAATTTGAAAAACGCAAAAATCTGTAAAGAAGTTGTCAACATCGGCCTGATATACTTTAGTCACAGTCAAGGAAACAACAAACAGCCCAAACAGAAAGGAGAAACAACCATGAAAAACTTATTCAAAGCA
>CADCQU010000019.1 GCA_902803635.1 uncultured Lachnospiraceae bacterium
GTCGTGGACTTCCTTCCGACCGTCTATGGAAAGCACCACGTTGTGCATTTCCCGGTTGCAGAACTCCATGATCTCGTCATTTAAGAGGACGCCATTTGTCGTGAGCGTAAAGCGGAACTGCTTCGGCGCGGGGCCGTCCTTCGTCCGCTCCTCGATCCCGCGCCCGTAAGCCACCAGGTCCTTCACGACCTGCCAGTTAAGGAGCGGCTCGCCGCCGAAGAAATCGACCTCCAGGTTCTTCCGGGTACCGGAATTGGCCGCCAGAAAATCGAGGGCCTTCTTGCCGACCTCAAGCGACATGAGCGCCCGCCGGCCATGGTACTCGCCCTCCTCCGCAAAGCAGTAGCGGCAGGCGAGATTGCAGTCGTGGGCGATGTGGAGGCAGAGAGCCTTCACCACCGTCGGCCGCTCGACAAACTTCTCAACGGACGGCCTGTAGGGTTCCGGGGAAAACAGTCCCCCCTCGCGGCGAAGCTGGGCAATCTCGGCAAATACCTCGTCCACCTCGTCGGGAGCTTCCCCTTTCGGCAAATGTTTCCGCTCCCGGAGCGCGGTCTCAGCCGCCACCAGGACCGTATCCGCCGGGATTTCCAGCGCACGGGCATCCGGGATGACGAAATCGGCCGCCGGCGGAGTCGCAGCCGCAGCAGCCGGGGCATTTGCCTCCGCTGCCGGCACCACCGCATTCGCCAGGGCCTCCGTATAGGCCTCCACCGCCTCGTAAAAGAGCTCGTCCCCGACATGCACCGAACCACTCGGCACGTCCAGGATCATGTGGAAGCCATTTGACACATATTGATGTACCTGCATGTTTCCTTCCTTTGAAAAAGAACGGGAAAAATTCGGAGAACCCCGAAGGCCCTCCGAACCTTTTTCTTCCTAAAATAATAGACGACTCTTTACTTCTTCTCGCAGCTCTGGTTGCCTACCGTGCAGCTCGTCTTGCAAGCCGACTGGCAGGATGTCTGGCACTCGCCGCAGCCGCCCTTCTTCTGGGACTCCTGCAGGTTCTTGGTATTCAGGCTCTTTACGTGCTTCATGGAAATGTCCTCCGAATAAATATTTTTTGAAAAATGCCCGCTGCGCCACGAACGGGCAGCAGGCGAAAAAACATACCTGTATAGTATACCACGCCCCTTATCCCTGTACAAGAAAAATTTATAAAAAAGATTACAGCGGGGAACAAGTCCCCGCTGCGTTTCTCAGGTTAATAGGTTGCACTGGTAAGAAGTTGGCAAAGCGTCCTTCTCCTACCTTATTATTCTTCTGCGATGAAGCCGACACCCTTGTAGGTGTAGCCGGAGCTCTTGAGCTTCAGGGCCTCGTCACGGTCGGTGGTGTAACGGTAAACGCCGTTCTTCGAGAGCTCGTAGACGCTGGCGCCCTTGCCGGTGTAGGCCGCGTAGAACGCAAGTCCTGCCTTGCAGCCGGCCTTCTTCTTCGAAATCGCGTACTTGCGGTCGGTGGTGTAGCGGTAGTGCTTGGTCTTCGTGGCGTAGACCCAGTAAACCGGAGTGTTGGATTTGCCGGCCGCGAAGAAGACACGGGTGACCTTGTAGCCATCTGCCTTGAGGCTCCTTGCGGTGGTAATGCTCTTTACGTACCGGACCGTCTGGCCCTTGATGCACTGGTAGACCTGCTTGCCCTTGACAGTGACCGTCGCAGTGTCAAATGCCGTCCCGCCATACTCCACGGCTCCAACCACGGCTCTACCGATGGACACGCCGGTAACGGTGCCATCCCCTCCGTCAACAGAGGCAATCACCTTCTTGCCATCATACAGGGAATTCTCAATCACCATCCAGGCATACGCAAGATCCTCTGGCTTCGTCCTGGCCGTCAGCTGCGCTGTTTCGCCTGTGTAAACCGTTACCTTCTTCGGACTGACGGTAATTTCCGGGCCCGAGCCATCCTTCTCATCCACGAGCACCATCGCGGAAATCGAGGCCACATTTACGGATTCCTTATTGATCTTGTAGAGGGCTTTGTTACCCGCGCTTTCGTCATCGACATAAACCGACCACTCTCCTTCCGGAAGCTTCACGTTCGTATTTTCCTTCGTCGGGTTAAAGATCACGAAAATGCCGTCCACATCGTCACCCTTCGCAGGCGCAATGTAGAATGCCAGCACGCCGTCGTCAAGACCTTCCTGTGGAATGACGTTTTTCGCAACATCCGAGGCACTGGTGAGGCGGAGCGACGAATGAGCCTTACGGAATTCGATGAGTCCCTTGTAGTATTCAAATGCCGTCGCAACCTTCAATTCAGCGAGCGTGTCCCACTTGATGCTGTTCACGCTGTCCGGGGATTTGTAGCTGTTGTGTTCGAAGGAGCCGTCCTCCTTCTCCTTGGAGCGGAGCATTTCCTCACCGTTCATGATAAAGGGCACGCCCTGTGCGGTAAGGGTCATGGCCCCCAGGAGAAGGTTCATGCGGACGCGGTCGTTCTCGGAGGCATCCGAAGCCGACAGGGCCAGCTTGTCCCAAATCGTCAGGTTGTCGTGGCAGCAGGTATACTGCACAATATGGGTTGGGTCATCACTCCAGTCTTCCTTGGCCATCCAGGAGTTCTGCATCTTTGCGGCATTCACCGTGCCATAGCTGTTGACATAGCCCGTGGCCAGGTCGTCAAAGACGCTGCCCTTGGCGTTGTCGCGGTAGCCGTCGTTAAAGTACGCAAAATCCGGGGTCTCGCCGGAATTTTTCTGGGTCGCGAGGGAGATTTCCTCCTTAGTGACGGCGGTCGCCATGTCCCAGCCCTCGCCGTAGAAAATGACATCCGGACGGACGGCATGAACCGCATTGACAATCGCATTCACCGTCTCGGTGTCGAGAAGCCCGACCAGGTCGAAGCGGAAGCCATCGAGGTGGTACTCGGTCGCCCAGTAGACGACGGAGTCCACAATGTACTTGCGGACCATCGAACGCTCGGAGGCGGTGTCATTGCCGCAGCCGGAGCCGTTCGAGAAGACGCCCTCGTCGCTGACGCGGGAGAAGTAATACGGAAGAATCTGGTTGATGCAGAAGCCGGCGCCGTCCTGGACATGGTTGTACACAACGTCCATGACAACGGAGAGGCCGTTGTTGTGCATCGCCTGCACCATCTGCTTAAGCTCCTTCACGCGGACCTCGCCATGGTAGGGATCGGTGGAGTAGGAACCCTCGGGGACGTTGTAGTTCACCGGGTCATAGCCCCAGTTGTACTGGCCCTCGGGATTCGTCTCGTCGACCGAGCCGTAATCGTACATCGGAAGGACGTGGACGTGGGTCACGCCAAGCTCCTTGATGTGGTCAATGCCCGTGGCATCGCCATTTGCCGTCTTCGTGCCGGTCTCCGTGAACTGCAGGAACTTGCCAACATTTGTAATGTTGGAGGAAGGATCGGCAGAGAGGTCGCGCATATGCAGCTCGTAAATGATCGCATCGTTAATCGTCTCGCCCGCGTGCGGGTTCTTGTCGTCCTCCCAGCCCTCCGGGTCGGTCGTAGCAAGGTTCAGGATCATCGCGCGCTTTCCGTTCACGCCGGTCGTGCGAGCATAGGGATCGCAGACCTCCACCTCGTTGTCGCCGCGTACGATCGTGTAGGTATAATACATTCCGCTATAGCCCGCGACGCTCCCGCTGAAGGTGCCCTTCTCGCCAGGAAACAGAAGCACAGACGTCTTCAGGTCATCCGCGTTCGGATCACCGCTCTCGTAGATATTTACCTTCACCTGATCCGCCATCGGCGCCCAGACCTTGAAGTTCGCCGCGCCGTGCCAGTCGATGGAAAGACCCAGGTCGTCGCCTTCGTAGGTGAAGGCCGACTCAAATTCCTCGGATGAGAAGAAATCCGGAAGCACGATCTTGGTCTTCGCGCCCTTGAAGCTAA
>CADCQU010000020.1 GCA_902803635.1 uncultured Lachnospiraceae bacterium
CGGAAATAGCAGGAATCAAAGGCATCGCTCCCGGGATGGCGCGGTTTCCTAAAACACCTTCCAATATCCCGTCTTTCTGGAGCCAACGCGCTCAATCAGATTCTTGTTTTTGAGAAGTGCGAGCATCCTTGCTATGGTTCTCTCGGACCGTCCGGTTCTTCTTGCCAGTTCGGCATTTGTGATTGTCGGGACTTCTTTCAATATATACAGTATCTCGATTTCGCCGTCCGTGATCCTTCCTAATGGTTCATTGCCCATTTCGCCAGTTGTCGTGCCATCTGTTACGCCATTTGCCTCGCCCACCAGGCCCGGATTGCCGTGGTGGGAGTTTCTGTCTGTCCTTGAGAATTCCAACGTAAATGACGTGTCGTTCTTGCTATAGGAAACGGAGACATTTGCTGCGGCACACAAAGTGTATATTTTCTTTATCCCCGTCCCAAATGTCTCAACATCCTTGCACAGATATAGTACGCGGGCAATTGTCTCATTTCGGAGGTGGGACGGCAGATTCCTGGTATAAAAGTCCACCGGCTCGAATTCGTTGGCAAATGTGCCCGGGCTGCAGATGGAGATTCTGTTGGAAAAGATGTCAATCCATACTTGGCGGAATAAATCAATATGTTTGGCAGAATAAATGGCGGAATAATGGCATGATAAATGGCAGAATAAACAAATGGCGGAATAAATGGCAGGATAAATGGCAGGATAAATGTCAGAATACATGGCTTTTCCTTCGGCCTCTCCCGTGTGGATTCCATCTGTTCACAAAACGCGAGTTTAGTGAATAGCTGGTGAACCACCCGAAGTCACAAAAACAAAAATATAATATGAGGAGGAATGCATTATGAAAAAAACACATCTTTTCTGGTCATCTCTTTTGGCTTGGATACTCTCCCTTGCCCTGGCTATCACCAGTCCCTTGGTTTCCGCATTTGCCGCCACGCCCGAGGGCTCTGAAACCGCAATTTCCGCGCAAACAACAGATCGTGTCCTACGCACCGAAAGCAACGGAAAAACAGCAACCTCGGTTCGTTCGGCCAAAGCAAGGGTTTAGCCCTATTACGAAAAAACTGTATTTTATGGCATAATCGAGCATAAACAAATCGAAATATAGTGCAAAATCGTAAGATAACAAATCGCAATCTCGGTTGACAAGGGATTGTAATCGTGATACTATGCGATGTACGGGAGGATGGGCCATGTTTAAGAGAAAGGTTTATGACTACCTTAAGGCTTGGAAAGAAGAATCCGATGGTATGTCCGCAGTAATGATTGAAGGGGCCAGACGTGTTGGCAAGAGCACGGTCGCGGAGGCATTTGCAAAGGAAGAATATGACGATTACATACTCATAGATTTTTCAACCGCAGAAAAAGCGGTTAAGGACAATTTCGACAATATCGGGAATTTGGATACGTTTTTTCGCAATCTTTTCGTATTGACGGGAAAGACGCTTGAAACGAGAAAGGGCGTGATTATATTTGACGAGGTCCAGTTTTTCCCGAAAGCCAGGCAGTCGATCAAGCAGCTTGTAAAGGATGGCAGATTTGATTATATAGAGACCGGATCATTAATTTCCATTCAAAAGAACGTAAAGGACATTCTTATTCCTTCGGAAGAGGAGAATGTAAAGATGTATCCGATGGATTTTGAAGAGTTCCTTTGGGCTGTGGGGAACAACGCAATCGTGGATACCTGCCGGGATGCTTTTGAAAAGAGAAAATCTCTGGGGAATGATGTTCACAGAAAAATACTGAAAGAGTTCCGTGTGTATATGGCGGTTGGCGGAATGCCGCAGGCTGTCGAGGCCTATGTCAGTGGAAAAAGTTACAAGCAGATTGACAGGGTAAAGAAAGGCATTCTAAGACTTTATACAAATGACCTGAAAAAACATGATACAGAGGACGGCGACAGGGCGGAGGTTGTGTTCAAGTCCATACCCGAGCAGCTGTCAAATCACAATTCCGTATTCAGGCTGTCGGTGGTGGGTGAAAATGCCCGTACAAGAAACTGCGGCAATGCGATTGATTTTTTGAATGAGTCTATGATTGTAAATAACTGTATCAATGTCACAAAGCCTGAGGTCGCATTGGAAATGTATGCTGACCGGACGAAGTTCAAAATGTTTATGGGCGATACGGGTCTTCTTGTAACGCATATTTTAAATAATGGGGGAGATACGGATAAAATGTATCGATCCCTGATAATTGATGACCTTGGTATCAACCAGGGGATGATATTTGAAAACATGGTTGCCCAAATGCTTCGTGCCAACGGGCATGAATTGTATTTTCACGAATTTGAATATTGCCCCGAGGGAAACAGCGTCAGCAAGACATACGAGGTTGATTTTCTTACGGTAAGAGGAAAGAGGCTGGCTCCGATAGAGGTAAAATCATCAGGATATAAAAGCCATAAATCCTTTGATTACTTCAAGGATAAGTACCAAGTTAAAATGAATGACCGGTATATTATCTATACGAAAGATTTGGCATTTGAGGATGGCGTGTTATATATACCAATCTACATGACTATGTTTTTGTAAAAAGCGCACGGGACCAGCTAAGAATTCTGGCAGTGACACAACCATGTCCCCCAGTGCGCTCAAGTATGCTCAAGTATGCTCACAATGCCCATCCACGATGCGGAGGCATTTGCCGGAGCTTACGAGGTTCCTTACGGTGTTGACAATCTGGTCTTCGGTCATTTCCTCCACGGAAATGTCACGGCCCACCTCGTTGTTGAACAGGTCCATTTCCCGGTCAATGCCTTCGGAAGTGAATTCGTGGGCATTTGCCCATTCCCTTGCCGCGTCCTCGCCGATGGACTTTTTCATCAAGGCGTTCCACAGGCAATGGCGGAACGCGTCGGCGTCATCCTGATAGCCATTATTGCCGTAGAGTTGAACCGTCATCTGCTCGGCTTTGGACGCGGCGAGATAAACCTGCACCGCCTGGAGCGGGTGCCGGGCGGCCATTTCCTTCTCCGCGTCGTTAAGGACATCCGTAAAATTGGCAAGGCCGACGTCCTGGACGGAGACGGGATTTTCGGCCGGACTGTCTTCGTCCGGGGCGAGGGTGATTGCTAGGGCCGGACTGCCTTCGTCCGGGGCGAGGATAACCTCGCGGGATGGAACGACTTCGTCGGGAGAAATGGGGGCCATCATCAAAAGGCCGCAGAGAAGGCCAAGAACAAGAATACTCAATTCTTTGGCTCCTTTCCAAATCGGGGGTTCGCGAGGGGTTCCTTGTTGAGCAGAACCATGCGCCGGGGAGCTACAGCACCCCAAAGAGCTCCGTGACATCCGCGTCCCGGATGATGCGGCTGCTCTGGCAGTCCGCGTGGGATAGCATGGATTCCACGCGGTTTTCGAGGGCCGTGTCGATGAAGCGGTCGATGTCGATGCCCCTCAGGTTAAAGAAAAAGAAGGGGTTCTCGTCAAAGCGGACGCCGATGCCGTACATGACGGCGGCGACGTGCTTGCACATCATGGCCCAGTCCGGACAGCTGCATTGGAAGCTGATCTCCTTCGGCGTGGGGAAGAGGCCGCCCTCCTGGGTGAAGACATCCTTGAGCTCCTCCGGAAACTCCCCGCTAACCAGCTTCTCGATGCTCTCGATCCGGCGGTTGCAGCGGGCCATGATGTCCTGGCATTTTTCCTCGGAAAGCCGGCCGATGCGGATTTCCACCTTGTAGGGCGATTTGCGGCGGCCCTGCACCTTGGCCTCCACCCGCCCGCTCTGGATTTTCAAATCCACGACCGCGCCGGACTTAAGGTACCTCGTCCCGCGCTCCAGACGGCTGGCGTAGTCCGCATACTGCTCCAGGTTGGTACACCAGGCCTTCCCCCACCAGCTGTTGCAAATGGAGCCGCGACCGGCACGGACGAGGACCGGCTCGTACGTCTTCCCCTTTTGTTTAGCCGCACGCAGGCGAGGACGGCTGGCGAAGGCCCTTCAAGAGCTCGGACAGCCAGGCACCATTTGTAATGAGCGGGCCAACGTCCACGTCCGCGTCAGCGGCATTTGCCATGCCCGACTCCAGCTTCAGAGCCTCCAGGAACGTCAGCGAACCGTCGTATTTCTGCATCTGCGCGAGCAGGGAGCGGAGACGCTCATGGTCGATCTCGACCCATTTGCCCTTCAACTGCGCAAGACCCTCGGTCTGCAAAAGCAGGTCGCGAATCTCGGCCTCGGTGAGTGGGACCCCGTTGAACACGAGCTGCGGCTTCATGGAGACCAGGGAATCGAAGCCAAAGAGGGAGGGCTTCTCCTCGCCGAGGCTGACCTGCATGGAGACGGACGAGTCATGCCGCTTCCACCAGTTCGGCACGCGGCAAATGACCCCGCAGCCTTCGATGTCCGGGACGGCCTTGAGGAAGTCCCACGCCTCCTCCGCGCTCAGGCGGAGGGGGTGGAACATTTCCCCCGACTCGACAAATGAGGCCAGAAGCGGCGACACCTCGGAAACCTTGCCAAGGCAGGAGAGGAGCACGAGCAAATGCTCCCGGTCCTGCTTGTATTCTTCCAATGCATAGGAGAGTGGCATGTGTGCCACCCGTCCTTCCGCGTCCCTCGTGGAATACGTCGCGAGGAAGGCAAATGGCTCCTCACCTTCGTTTTTGTTCTCGACCAGGTGGAAGAAGACCCGCTCCGGGACGCGGAGATTCTGGCTCTTTTCGGAGAGGAAGAGCTGCACGCTCCCCTCGTACGCCCGGATGGCCCTGGCAAATGCCTGCGTGAGGCGCATGAACTGGAGCGAGAGCCACGCCCTCGAAATGTACTCCGTCCCGATCCCGAAGGGGATCTGGCGGGACAATGCCTCGTAATCCTCCTCCGACAGGTCGACAAATATCCGCTCGCGGGCCATTTCAAGGTCCGGGAGCGAGGTCAGTGCCTTGAGGTACCGGGCCGACAATGCCCGCAGAAAGGAAAAGCCGCTGCCCTCCCCCTTTTCCGCGGGATGGAGTCCCAGCGAAAAAAGGGCCTGGTAGCGGTCCTTTGGAAAGGCGTCCCGGAAGGCTTTTTCATCCTCCGTCAGGGCCGCCTCCGTATGGTCAATCCGAAACGAATCCTCTGTAAACACGATGGACAGCATGCCGTTGTCCCCCTTCTATAGAAATAAGGCAGAGGGAGGCAAATGCCGGACCTCTACCCAGCCTCGCAAGCCGTATGCTGCCATAGCAAAGTTCCTTACGCGGCTCTGTGAACCAAGTGATGCTCGTGTTCAAGTATAACAGAGAACGGAAGGTCGTTCAATAGGTCGGCGGAGAAATATGTTCGGGACTCGAGGAACAGATCTACAGTTCATGTAACCGTGTCATATACACTGTACTGCTTCGCAAAAGGCGTATCATTCTGAGCGAAGCGAACATTTACGGTGTCAGGTACCGGGACGAGGCACCGCGGCATTTTTATCGTTCGGCTCCCTGTCACATAGCATTTACCGTATTGTTTTTCGCTAATTCCTGGACAAATGCCAGGGGCAGTTCCAGAACTTCCGCTATCTGTTCCAGCGTCAGCTTGCCTTTTTTAATCGCATTTTTTGCGAGTTCAATTTTCTCTTCATTAATCCTGTTTTCCATAATCTGGCACACTTCCTGACGACCTCCTTCCGTTTCCTTAAGGATCCTCACACGTTCCCGTAGAATCGGGTTAAGAATTTCCTCGGCCCTCCTGCATGAGAAGTCATGCATTAGACGTCCAATCGGATTTCCTGTGTCCCGGTACTCCCCGTTTACATAGATAATGTGGCTTCCGTCCCCTAATGCTCTGTCATCCAGCTCCGCGACCTTATACTCGGCGTGATAAATCGGAAGGCCCCTTCCAAAAAAATCCTTCTCGGTGATAA
>CADCQU010000021.1 GCA_902803635.1 uncultured Lachnospiraceae bacterium
CGGGCGATGGCGCAACGCCTTGGGAGCTGTTTTTTATCTCTCGCCGGTCCCCTCGCAGCAAGTGCGAGGGGCCGCCTGAACTGTAACAAATGCACACATACGCAAATGTGCGGGGCGGCCCCTTCGGGGCCGCCCCATTATTTCCACCTTTCACCAACAAAAAAGATATACAAGAGCCGCCGGGCGTGGTAAAATGGAAAAAGTCTGCTGCCGGTACAGTTTGGCGGAGCATTTGACAAGAGGGAGGTGAGGCGGGAAAAATGGCATACATCAATCGGCAGGGGGCCCTCATTGGCCTCAATGCGGTGGCGCTTTTATTTGCCGCAGTCTTTTATTTCCTGGCGGCTTATAGCGGGATGGGGCCGGTCTATCGCGTCCCCATTACCGGAGCCTTTGCCATATATGGGCTATTGAATATTGTGAATTATCTGACAAGCCGCAAAGCCTCCGTGCTCTTTGACCATTCGAGCCTGCTTTCGGGGATTCTGATGAGCCTCCTTGCCATCATGAGCTTGATTTATTGGCGGCCAGCAGACAGAGCTTTTTTCATGCTCTTCTCCCTTTTCTTCATTGTCGCTGGGTTTTCGCATATCGAGGATGCCCTGATTCTGAAGGAAGTAAAGGGTGTTCTCTGGTTCGTAGTGCTCGTGTTTGGTATCGTGCTCATGGGGACAGGCGTGCTCATGATTATCCAGGGGGGGCATGTCGAAGATGATACGGCAAGGATTATTCTTGCAACAGCCCTGGTGATCGCAGCCGGCGCCGAGCTCGCTATGATCTTGATGTTTCGAAACAGGAGGAACGACCTCCACGAGGCCATGCTCAAGATTGCAGATGGCGTGAAGGAGGCTATCAAGAAGGAGGAGGAAAAGAAGCCGGAGGAGAAAAAAGATGAGAAGACCATCATCAACCTTATGGGCGGACTGACGGAGGAGGACGTGGAAAAGCTCTCGAAGGGGGCTTCGGCCTCGACGGGATCTTCCATAAGCTTCACCTTGCATAAAAATGCGGAAGAGCCGAAAAAGGAGGAAAAGAAGGAGAAGGTTGCGGAAACGAAAGCAACGACGGATAACGGGAAGCGTTTTCCGGATGATTTGATCTGATCGTTGTTGAAGATACTTGTTATTCTGAATAAGAAAGGATTTTGCTATGATTTGCAACAATGTTTTGGAGGCGATTGGCGAGACACCGATCATCCGCCTTGGCCGGATGGCCGAGGCCGGGAGCGCGGAGATTCTGGTGAAGTTCGAGGGCCTTAACGTGGGCGGCTCCATCAAGACCCGTACCGCGATGGCGATGATCCGGCGGGCGAGGGAAGAGGGGCGTCTTCAGCCGGACAGCATCATTGTCGAACCGACCAGCGGCAACCAGGGCATCGGCCTTGCGCTCGTCGGCGCGGTTCTCGGCTACCGAACCATCATCATCATGCCGGATTCGGTGAGCCGTGAGCGCAGGATGCTCGTCCGGCATTACGGGGCCGAGGTCATCCTGATCCACGATGCAGGAAACATTGGCAAATGCATCGCGGACTGCGCGGAGACGGCGGAGCGGATGCGTGCGGAGAACCCGAAGGTCTTCGTCCCCCAGCAATTTGAGAACCCGGCAAATGTCTGGGTGCAGGAGCATGTGACCGCGAAGGAAATACTGGACGCGGTGGACGGCCCCATCGACGGCTTCTGTTCGGGCATCGGCACCGGCGGGACGATCACCGGTATCGGGCGGGCGCTCAAAAAGGCAAATCCAAACCTCGTGGTCTGGGCCGTGGAGCCCGAGCACGCCGCAATCCTATCCGGCGGCTCCATCGGGACGCATTTGCAAATGGGCATCGGCGACGGCCTGATCCCCCCGATTTTTGACCAGAATATTTATGACGATATCTGCGTGGTGACCGACGAGGAGGCCATTTTGACCTCGCGGGAGCTGGCCTCGAAGGAGGGCCTCATGTGCGGGATTTCGAGCGGGACAAATGTCTGCGCGGCGAGGAAGCTTGCACGGCGGCTCGGCCCCGGGAAGCGGGTCGTGACCGTCCTGCCCGACACGGCGGAACGCTACTTCTCCACACCCTTATTTGATGAGTTCGGCGGGTGCTCCACGGCACCATCATTCTGAAGAGAGGAGATTATCATGGACGAGAACAAAAATCCCGCCGAGGAGGCGCGGAAGGCTTGGGAGGCCATGCAGAAAAATGCGGCCAATTTTCAGGCGAAGAGGAAGGCTTCGCATGGAGGCGGAAACGGCGGCGGGACGGGGACATTTGACGGGAAAAAGACCGTCCGCATGGTCATTTTGGTCGCGGTCGCCATTTTCATCGCCGTCACGATCTTCACTTCCTTCTACAAGGTAAGCGAGCAGGAACAGGCCATCGTGACGACCTTTGGCAAGGTTTCCGACATCCGGGGCGCGGGTCTCTATTTTAAGATACCGTATGTGCAGAAGGTGACGAAGGTCGATACAACCACGCACGGCATGCCCATCGGCTACCGCTCCTCGGACGACCCCTATGACAGTTATGGAACCTACGAGGGCTACGGCTCGGGTTCGTCTTACGATACTGTCGAGCACGAGTCCATCATGATCACGAAGGACTTTAATTTCGTCGACGTGGATTTCTATCTGGAATACCGCGTGAGCGACCCTGTAAAGTTCCTGTATGCGTCCTCCGACCCAAAGCAGATTCTGCGGAATCTAGCGATGGCCTGCATCCGTTCCACTGTCATCAATTACAACGTGGACGACGTGATCACGACCGGAAAGAGCCAGATCCAGGCGGAGGTTCGGGAGAAGCTGGAGGAGGAGCTTACGGCAAATGACATCGGCCTGCAGGTTGTGAACCTTACGGTGCAGGATGCCGAGCCGCCGACGGACGTGGTCATGACCGCCTTCAAGGCCGTCGAGACCGCGAAGCAGGGAAAGGAGACGACCGTCAACAATGCGAAACGCTACCGCTCCGAGCAGATTCCGGAGGCGGAGGCCGAGGCTGACCGCATCACGCAGGAGGCGGAGGCGAAGAAGGAGGCCCGCATCGCGGAGGCGGAAGGCCAGACCGCCCGTTTTGAGAAGCTGTACGAGGAGTACGTGAAGAACCCGCTGATCACACGTCAGAGGATGTTCTACGAGGCTCTGGAGGATGTGCTTCCGAAGCTCAAGGTCGTCATCAGCGACGGTGAAATGAAGGCGTATATGCAGATCGATGAAAATGAGGCTCCGCAGACCGCGACGGTCACTCCCGCCGCCTCCGCCGCCATCCGCGAGGACGTGGCGGACGACATTCCGGCGGATGTGGAATAAAGGAGGGCCTATTATGAAAAAAGCAGGAAAGGTTATTCTTTTAATCGTTATTATCGTCGTTTTGATAGCTGCATTTGGCGCGTTCTACACGGTCAAAGAGAACCAGTATGCGGCGGTGATGCAATTTGGCAAGATCGTGCGCGTGGATGAGACGGCAGGTCTCAAGTTCAAGGCTCCGTTCATCCAGAGCGTGACCTATATTCCGAAGTCCATCCAGATCAACGATACGGCGGCTTCGGACGTCATCACAGAGGACAAGAAATCCATGATCGCGGATAATTACACGCTCTGGAAGGTGACGGATCCCATCAAATTTGCCCAGACGCTGAGCGCGTCGACGGCCATGGCAAATGACCGCACCTCGGTGGCGACGTACAACGCGACAAAGAACATTATCAGCTCGATGACCCAGGACGAGGTCATCGCGGCGAGGGGCGAGAAGCTGACCTCGCTCATTACCGAGGATGCCAACCGCAACATCGGCAACTACGGGATCGAGATCGTGAAGACCGAGATCAAGTCGCTGGATTTGCCGGAGGACAACAAGGAGGCGGTCTACGAGCGCATGATTTCCGAGCGGAACAACATCGCGGCCTCCTACACGGCGGAGGGCAAGGCCGAGGCGCAGAAGATCCGCAACGAGACCGACCGCAAGGTCACGGTCATGAAGGCGGAGGCGAAGAAGCAGGCGGCGGTCCTGGAGGCCGAGGGCGAGCAGGTGTACATGCAGAAGCTCGCCGAGGCCTACAACGTCCCCGAGAAGGCCGATTTCTACAAATTCCTCCGGAGCCTTGACGCGCTCAAGGAATCCCTCACCGGAGGCAACAAAACCGTCATCCTCGACAAGGATTCCGAGCTTGCGCGGATTATTTACGGGGCGGGGCTTGTACAGTGATGTAATCTGTGGTATAGTAATTCTTGAATTATATCTCTATTGACGGGCGTGAAGAGCGCACCACGAGAATAATATCAGGAGGAAAAGAAAATGAGCAAAAACATGAAGGTTCTCACCGGCACGGCCGTATTGACTGCGGTCGTTCTCATCCTGCAGATCGCCCTTGGAGCCATCCAGTTCGGGCCGTTCACCATCACATTGACGATGGTTCCGATCATCGTCGGCGCGGCCCTGTACGGCTGGGGGACGGGCGCGTTTCTAGGAGCCGTCTTCGGCATCGTCGTTTCCGTGCAGGTCGTTACCGGAGCTGCCGGGGCATTTAGTACCGCCATGCTGGAGCTGAATCCCGTGGCGACGATTTCTGTCTGCATAATCAAGGGTCTTGTTGCCGGTCTTGTCGCGGGTCTTGCCGCGGGCGTTCTTGGCAAGAAGAACCTCCTGCTCGGCGTCTTCGTGGCCGCCGTGCTCGCGCCCATTTGCAACACCGGCATCTTCTGCATCGCGCTCGTCACCATTTTCCGTTCGATTGCGGAGCAGTATGCGATTGCGACCGAGGCTGCCAGCGTCGCGGCCTTCGTCCTTGCGGGCGTTGTCGGCGTAAATTTCGTTATAGAGCTTTTGGTGGACGTCATTCTTGCGCCGGTCATCGTGCGCATCGTGCAGGCCGTGCGGAAGAGCGGCAGATAATATGAAATTTGGAAGGGAACCGTCTCATCGGTTCCCTTTTCCTATAGGGGATGTTAAGACGTGATGGCAGTGACTCTTGCCTCCCCCTCCAGGGGGAGGTGTCACGGCGAAGCCGTGACGGAGAGGGGCAAACGTGGTGGGGAGAGGACGTGTCAGGATTGTCGCTACAACCCTCTCAGTCAGCGCCTCCGGCGCTGCCAGCTCCCCCAGAGGGGGAGCCAAGAAGAAAGGAGAACGATACAATGTTACTTGCAATCGATATGGGAAATACGCAGATTGAGGTTGGCATTCTGGAGGGCGAGAAGATTTTGCTCTCCGAACGGATGGCGACGGACTTGAAGAAGACTTCGACCGAGTACGCGGTTTTTTTGGAGGCAATTTTCCGACTGCGGGGAATTCGTCCGGAGGAGTTGGAAGGGGGCATTATCACCTCTGTCGTTCCGCCGCTCACCTTCCCCCTGAAGGAGGCGGTGAAGCTCGCGGCGGGCTTTACGCCGCTCCTGGTCGAGCCGGGCGTGAAAAATGGCCTGAAAATTTGCATTGACGACCCGAAGACGCTTGGGGCGGACCTCGTGGTCGGCGCGGTCGCGGCCATTTGCCGTTACGGGGCGCCGGTTATCATCATCGATATGGGCACGGCGACTACGATCACCTGCGTCGATGAGAAGAAACAGTTCATCGGAGGGGCCATCGTTCCGGGTGTTAACGTTTCCCTTACGGCTCTGGCAAATGCAACCTCGCAGCTGCCGATGATTGGCCTTGAGAAGCCGGGCAAGGCGATTGGGACAAATACCGTGGACTGCATGAAGAGCGGGATCATCTACGGGCAGGCCGCGCTCCTCGACGGCATGATCGGCCGGATGGAGGAGGAGCTTGGCGGCGAAGTCACCGTCGTCGCGACGGGAGGGCTCGCGAAGGTCATCGTCCCCTACTGCCGCCATGAAATCATCCTCGACAACGAGCTCATGCTCCAGGGCCTGCGGATCATTTGGGAGAAGAACCGCTGATTTGTTACATTTTAATATTATTTATGTATTTTCCGTGCAATAAGTTATTGATTTTTCCGAGAAAATCGGGTATAGTGTAAGGAAGAGATGGAAGTTTCCCCGAAAAGTCTGCGTTTAGACGGGAGGGGATGGCTTCGGCTTGTACTATGGATTCAGTAGGGATTCATGATTATTCATTAAGGAGGAAATGGCCTATGAATTACACTGCGGAAATCACGCATATGTGTCCGGTCGCGAAGGGCGCATATCACGGTCCCGCCCCGATTCCGGAAGAGGGAAAATGGGTGCAGGTCAAGGAAATCGGGGATATCTCCGGTTTCACACACGGCGTTGGCTGGTGCGCTCCCCAGCAGGGTGCCTGCAAGCTTACGCTGAACGTTAAGAACGGCATCATCGAGGAAGCTCTTGTTGAGACCATCGGCTGCTCCGGCATGACCCATTCCGCAGCAATGGCTTCGGAAATCCTGATTGGCAAGACGCTTCTTGAGGCCCTGAACACGGACCTTGTCTGCGATGCCATCAACACCGCCATGCGCGAACTCTTCCTGCAGATTGTCTATGGCCGCACGCAGAGCGCGTTCTCCGAGGACGGACTGCTCGTTGGCGCCGGTCTTGAGGATCTTGGCAAGGGACTTCGCTCCATGGTCGGTACCATGTTCGCCACGAAGGCGAAGGGCCCGCGCTATCTGGAGATGACCGAAGGCTACTGCTCTCGTATGGCCCTCAACGCCGACAATGAGATCATCGGCTACGAATTTGTCAGCCTTGGAAAGATGATGGACTTCATCAAGGGCGGCATGGATGCAAACGAAGCGTTGAAGAAGGCTACCGGCCACTATGGCCAGTGGGACAACGCTGCGAAGTACATTGATCCCAGGAAAGAATAAAGGAGGTGACGACGATGGCATTATTTGAAAACTATGATCGCCGGATCGCTAAGATCAACGGCGTACTCGCTGAGTACGGCATCGCCTCCGTGGAAGAAAGCCGGGAAATTTGCCAGAAGGCTGGCTTCGATCCGTATGAGATCGCAAAACAGATCCAGCCCATTTGCTTTGAGAATGTCTGCTGGGCTTACTGCGTTGGCGCCGCCATCGCCCTGAAGTCTGGTGCGAAGAATGCTGAGGAAGCAGCCCGCGCGATCGGCATCGGCCTGCAGGCTTTCTGCATCGACGGTTCCGTGGCGGAAAACCGCAAGGTCGGCCTTGGACACGGCAACCTTGCCGCCATGCTTCTCAACAATGATACGAAGTGCTTCGCCTTCCTCGCCGGCCATGAGTCCTTCGCCGCCGCTGAGGGCGCGATCGGTATCGTCCGCAACGCCAACAAGGTTCGCCAGCAGCCGCTGCGCGTTATCCTGAACGGCCTTGGCAAGGACGCCGCCCAGATCATTTCCCGTATCAACGGCTTCACCTATGTCCAGACCCAGTACGACTATTTCTCTGGCGAGCTGAAGATCGTCAAGGAGATTCCGTATTCGACCACCGAGCGTGCAAATGTCCGCTGCTATGGCGCGGACGACGTCCGTGAAGGCGTGGCCATCATGCACTTCGAGGGCGTGGATGTTTCCATCACCGGTAACTCCACCAACCCGACCCGCTTCCAGCATCCGGTTGCCGGCACGTACAAGAAAGAGTGCGTGGAGCAGGGCAAGAAGTACTTCTCGGTTGCTTCCGGCGGCGGCACGGGCCGTACGCTGCATCCGGACAACATGGCTGCCGGCCCGGCCTCCTATGGCATGACCGACACCCTTGGCCGTATGCACTCCGACGCGCAGTTCGCGGGTTCCTCCTCGGTTCCGGCGCACGTCGAGATGATGGGCTTCCTTGGCATGGGCAACAACCCGATGGTCGGCGCTACCGTCGCCGTCGCTGTTGCGGTGCAGAACAGCCTTGGCTGATTGAGCCTTCTAAGGTAGAATTAAAGAGAACCGGATGTCGGAGATTTTCGGCATTCGGTTCTTTTTATAGCAGTGGCTCTTGCCTCCCCCTCAGGGGGAGGCAAGGGGAGAGGCCAGAATTGCAGAGATTGCATTTTTTGCGACAAGCTTCGCGGCTTTTGCATCAGTGAGCAGTTTATTGGCGGGGACGAGCGCGAAGGCCGTATTGGGCGTGGCTGGTTCCCGGCGGTCGGCGGCGACATAGGCGGCGACGGATTTGTGGATGGCATAACCCTCGATGGGGAGATACTCGTAGTTCTTATAGTCCGGAAAATAGTTTCGCACGAAGCCATTTGACAGAGGAAGCTGCAACGTCGCCGAGTCAATCTTTGCAGAAAGACAGATGCTCTCGCCATTTTCCGGAGGAGGAAGCGTCGCCGTGCCTGCATTTGCCGAAAGACAAATGCCCTCACTCTGGAGGGTGAGGGGGATGGGCAGGGGATCTGACGGGCGAAGGCGGAGAATGAGAGTTTCGTTTTCCGCATGTAATTCGTCCACGGCGAAGGCCCCCTCCAAGAAGCGAAGAACGGGCAGGAGGGAGAGGGCTGCGAACGCATGACGGGCGTCATTTGTGTAAAAATCCTTGGGCGGCAGGGCATTTGCCAGATACTCGGCAAGGTCGGCGAGCTTCCGCGAGGGAAGGCCGAGGATGCCCTGCAGCGGGCGGAGCTTTTGAAAGAGGTCTACGCTGGTCCGGCGCGAAAATGGCACCGGAAGGCGGTAGGCCTCGTATTTTTTTCGGAGGTGCGGGAGGTCGAAGCTGTCGCCGTTGTAGGTGATGAGCGCGCCGGGGCCTTCGAGCCGGGGAGCCGCCTCGACAAGGAGGTCGTACTCGTCGGTTTCCTTTTCGGGCAGGAACACTTCCTCGACAAGCCCGCGATCGCCCCGGTAGAGCAGAAAAAGCCCCTTGAGCTTGCTCGTCCGCCAGAAACGCCCCTCGGTGAGGAGGTCCAGCACGAGGTCATTTTCGGAGAGCTCCGCCTCGGCGGCGGGGAAGGCGGGGAGTGGTTCGAGGAAGTGCTGCATGGTAACTCCTTTAGGACAGTGTGTAGGTAAGCGACAAATGCTCGCGGCCGGCGGTGATGTTTTCGAATGTACCGGTGATGAGGAGATTGGTCACTCCATTACGCCAGGGTGTAGGTAATCGACAAATGCTCGCGGTCGGCGGTGACGTTCCCGAGCGCTCCGGTGATGATGGGGATGGCGGGGGGCAAATGCCCGAAGTCAGCATCGAAGAGGATGGGCACGCCAAGGTCTCCGAGGACACCGGTGACGGCGGTGACCATGTCAAGGCCCATCAGTTCCTCGCCTAAGTGCAGCGGACGGCCAAAG